>DOFA01000063.1 GCA_003532195.1 Clostridiales bacterium | reverse complement strand
GACGATTATCCTGAGCTTTATGCCGAAGCAACCGAAACCATGGACAAAACATGGGCGGCATTTGGCAATCATCCGAGCTGGGTGATTTGGAGCCTGTCCAACGAATGCGAGTACAGAAATGCCGCGGGGAACGCCATGATGCGCAATCTGGCGCAAAGGGCGAGGGATATGGACTGCGGCCGGCTGATCACCAATGTTGTTCATTTAATGCCGGAAAGCAGCGAATTGGATTTTTGCGATTTCATCGGGCTGAACCGCTATTACGGCGTGGAGAAGCCCGTGCCAAGACTCGGGGAACTCGAGCTTTTCGTGTCTGAGCCGACAAGGAAGGATCTGGAGCGGTTAGCGGAACTGTACCCGGATAAACCGATTGTGATGACCGAATTTGGGGCTGTCAGCGTCAAAGGGCTCAGAGGTGAAGCGCGAATGAGCGAAGAGCATCATGGGAAGCTGCTGGAATATACCTGGGCGGCGATGTCCGGATGTAAAAACCTGTGCGGCGCCGTTTTATGGGCTTGGGCCGATTATTTTCACAACAGGAACTTTTTCTCAGCGGAACCCGGAGGTATGCATATCAATACGCCCTTTGGCCCCTATGGCGCGGTGACTGTCGACCGACGCGTCAAGCAGGCGGTATACGACGCCTTGAAAAACATTTTCCGCGATGCCGACAAGATCATACAGGAGTGATGATGACGATGACGACAATGAACTCCCCAGACTTCCCCCTGGCGCAATCCCCCGAGCAGGCCGGACTGTCGTCCCGGTCGGTGCAGCGCTTTCTGGAAACCCTGGAACAGGCGCGCACCTGCATCCACGGATTTCTGATCATCCGGCACGGCCAGGTTGTCGCCGAAGGCTACTGGCCGCCCTTTTCCGCTGCCCGCAAACATCGCATGTATTCGGTCAGCAAGAGTTTTGTTTCCCTGGCGGTCGGCCTGATGATCGACGAGGGCAAACTGCGGCTGGACGACCGGGTGGCCCGGTTCTTCCCCGACAAAACGCCCGCCGACCTGCATCCTTATCTGGCCGAAGCGACGGTCCGTGATCTGCTGATGATGGCCACGCCGCACTCGGAGAATTCCTATGGCTGCAGCGACGCCGACTTCGCCTGGACTTTCTTCAACAAAAAGCCCACCCACCCGCCGGGTACGATCTTTTCCTACGACACGGCGGCGACCGTCGTCCTGGGCACGATTGTCGAACGGATCAGCGGCCAGCCTTTCCTGGAATACATGCGGCCACGCCTGCTCGACCCAATCGGCTTCTCGCCGGACGCCTGGTGCGTCCGGACTCCCGAGGGAACATCCTGGGGCGGATCCGGCGTCATCTGCACCCTGCGCGACATGGCCCGGCTGGCGACGGTCTGCCTGAACCGCGGCCGCTGGGGCGACCGGCAGCTGATTTCCGCCGCCTACATCGATGCCGCGACGGCGAGGCAGATTGACAATTCGCTCATCCACGGCAACACCGGCTATGGCTACCAGATCTGGCGGGAAAAGCACAACGGCTTTTCTTTCCGGGGCATGGGCAGCCAGTTCGCCTATTGTTTCCCGGACCGTGATTTCATTTTTGCCTGCATCGCCGACACTCAGGGCGACGGTCCGACCGGAACGGATATTGAAGACGCGATGTGGCGGGAGATCTATGCTCAGCTATCTGACGCACCGCTGCCGGAAGACCCGCCGGCTCTGGCCCGGCTGCGGGAAAAGATCGCCAGCCTGGCCTGGGTGCCGCAGGACGGCGAGCGCCAATCCCCGACGTCAGCCCAGGTGAGCGGCCGGTGGTATCAGCTCAATGAAAATCCGATGGGCATCACCCGGACACGCCTGATTTTCAACGCGTCCGGCGACAAGGTGCTCTGGGAATACACCAACGGCCAGGGCGACAACCGGCTGGAATTGGGCATCGGCTGCTACGCCGCCGATCATTTTCCCCAGTTGAACTATTTTGGCAGTCAGATCGGCACCATTCCCGGCCTCCGTTATGATTGCCAGTCGTCGGCAGCCTGGGTGGAACCGGAAAAGCTCGCGGCCCGGGTCTATATAACCGACAATTATCTGGGCACGCTGAAAATGACGATGGCCTTCAAGGGCGACGAGATCGCGATCCATATGACCAAGGTGGCGGAATGGTTCCTCGATGAATATCAGGGATTTGCCGGCGGCAAGGCGGCTCAGCCCCGCTAAACGCAAAGCTCCAGAGCCAAATCCCATTGTCAAACAGGTGAATAAAGCATATAATTTCTGCGATAGTGAAACCGGCTGCCCATTCTCATGCCATCAGTCCAGGGAGGACAACCTATGCCAAAAAGAACCGACATCAACAAAATCCTGATTATCGGCTCTGGTCCGATTGTCATTGGCCAGGCCTGCGAGTTTGACTACTCCGGCACCCAAGCCTGCAAAGCCCTGCGCAAGCTGGGCTATCAGATTGTGCTGGTCAATTCCAACCCGGCGACGATTATGACCGATCCCGGGATTGCCGATGTGACCTATATTGAACCTCTCAATCGGCCGAGCCTGCGCGCGATCATCGAAAAAGAACGGCCGGACGCGGTGCTGCCCAATCTGGGCGGCCAGTCGGCCCTGAACCTGTGCTCGGAGCTGGGCAAGGCCGGCATCCTGGAACAATATGGCGTTAAAGTCATCGGCGTCCAGCTCGACGCCATCGAACGCGGCGAGGACCGGATTGCCTTTAAAGATACCATGAACCGTCTGGGGATCGAGATGCCCCGCAGCAAGGCCGCCTACAGCGTTGAAGAGGCGGAGGATATCGCCCGCGAACTGGGATTCCCCCTGGTGATCCGGCCGGCTTATACCATGGGCGGCACCGGCGGCGGCCTGGTCTATAACGCGGAAGAGCTGCAGATTATCGCCAACCGGGGCATCGCCGCCAGCCTGGTCGGGCAGATCCTGGTCGAGGAGTCGGTCCTGGGCTNNCCATGGGCGTTCACACCGGCGACTCGTTCTGTGCGGCGCCGATGCTGACGATCAGCCCGGAACTGCAGCAAAGGCTGCAAAAATATGCCTACTCGGTCGCCGAAGCCATCGAAGTGGTCGGCGGCACCAATGTCCAGTTTGC
>DOFA01000147.1 GCA_003532195.1 Clostridiales bacterium | reverse complement strand
GCCTGGCGTCAGATACGCCGGCTTCGCAGGGAGGTGACCAGCTTGGCCCGTAATCGCTATGATATCGACGAGAAACTGGATGCCCCGTTTAATTTTACGCAATTCAAAAACTTGCTCGGTTTTTCCCGGCCTTATTTCCGGCCGCTCAGCCAAACCCTCGTCGCGATGGTGGTCGCCAGCGCGCTGAATCTGCTGTCGCCGCTGATCCTGATGACGGCCATCAACCGCATGATACCGGCCAAGGATCTGACCGGCCTGGCCATGATGGCGCTCGGGTATACGGCCATTGTGATTGTGGTCGCTTTCATTTCATCCTACCGGATCCGCAAGATGAACCGGGTCGGCCAGAGCATCATCCACGACATCCGACTGAGCATGTTCCGGCATTTGCAGCAGCTGCCGCTGACTTATTTTGACGATCGCCCGCACGGCAAAATCCTGGTCCGCATCGTCAACTATGTCAACCAGGTCAGCGACCTGCTTTCTAACGGCCTGGTCAACTCGCTGGTCGAGCTGCTGAGCCTGGTCATCATCATCGTGTATATGCTGCTGGTCGACCCTTTGCTGACTTTGTACGCGCTGGCCGGTATGCCGTTTCTGATCACCGGCATCCTGCTTTTAAAAAATGCCCAGCGGCGAGCCCAGCAAGCTTTATCCCGCAAGAACACCAACCTCAATGCCTATACGCAGGAAAGCCTGATCGGCATGAAAGTGACCCAGGTTTTTGCCCGCGAGGAGGTCAACCGCGGCATCTATCACCGCCTGTGCCAGGAGTTTCGCCGGGCCTGGATGAGATCGGCGATGCTGAACCAATCGATGTGGCCCTTTATCGATACGGTATCCAACGCGACAGTCGCCCTGATATATGCCGCCGGGATTTTATGGCTGCGCAGCGCCGCGACCGGTGAAATGGTGCCGGTCGGGACGATCATCGCCTTTGTCGGCTATGTCTGGCGGTTCTGGGCCCCGGTCATCAATCTGGCCAACTTCTACAACACCCTGATCAATTCCGCCGCCTACATTGAACGGATTTTTGAATTTCTCCACGAGCCGGCGGTGATCGCCGACAAACCGGATGCCGCTGATTTACCGCGGATTCAAGGGCATGTCCGATTCGACCAGGTGTCGTTTGCCTACGATCCCGGCCATCCGGTCCTGGATAATATCTCATTTTCCGCCGCGCCGGGCGAATCCCTGGCCCTGGTCGGGCCGACCGGCGCCGGCAAATCCACGATCATCAACCTGCTCTGCCGGTTTTACGACATCAAGCAAGGGTCGATCACGGTGGATGGCCATTCGGTTCAGGATGTTAAACTGGATTCGCTGCGCACACAGATGGGTATCATGCTCCAGGATCCATTTCTCTTCCCGGTCACGATCATGGAAAACATCCGTTACGGGCGGCTGGACGCCACCGATGCCGAGTGCATTGCCGCCGCCAAAGCGGTCTGCGCACATGAATTCATCCTGCGCTTGCCGCAGGGTTACCAAACCGTGATCAATGAACAAGGATCGGGCGTATCGGCCGGCGAGAAACAGCTGATTTCGTTTGCCCGGGTGCTGCTGGCCGATCCACGCATCCTGATCCTGGACGAAGCGACCGCCAGCATCGACACGCAGACAGAGAAAGCCTTGCAAAAAGGCCTGGATCGTCTGATGGCCGGCCGGACTTCGTTCATCATCGCCCATCGGCTGTCGACGATCAAGAACGCTTCCCGGATCATGGTTATTGCCGACCGGGCGATTGTCGAATCCGGCACGCACGAAGAGCTGCTCGAGCGCCAGGGCCATTACTGGCGGCTGTACAAAAGCCAGTTTCAGGCCCTGATCGGATAATTTCGATTATTTTTCTGATTGTTTTCGCACCTGTTTGCGGCGCCCCCGGTACTTCGGGGACGACACCTTGCGCCGGGTATCGGTTTGCGCTAGACTGACACTATCTGCAGGATGGTAGCATGGTAGTTCTCTGAAACTGGCGATCTTGTCAGTTTCCTGGTTGCATCACCTCCTGACAGCATCATAAGGCTTGCGGCATGAAGGTAGCGCCCGGCGGCACCGCTTTCATTTTGACGTATCGGCAGATTACGGCAGCCGCAGGCCAATAACCGGTGAAAGGGGGTATCCAAATGGTACTGGGCATTCCTGATTTCTGGATCTGGAGCGCGTATTTGCTGAGTGTAGGCAGCGCGCTGCTTTGCGTGATCTATGGTTTGATTAACTGGAACCGCGACGGCGGGGACGAACACAAACAGATCGCCGAAGAGAGTCAGTGGGACGAAAAAGAAAAAGAGATCGAAGCTAAACTCTGATTTGGAATCGCTCTGATTTGGAACCGAAGCCGGAATATTCTGCGGGTAGTGCGAACCAGGAGGCAAAGCATGCTGTTTAATATTGTTGCCACAGTCATCTTTATTTCAATTATGGTGTTTTTCGGTTATGCCGGGTATAAGCGGACTAAGAACGCCAGCGATTTCAACATCGCCGGCCGGCAGATCCATCCCTTCATCATGGCGCTTTCTTACGGCGCGACCTTCATCAGCACCTCGGCGATCGTCGGCTTCGGCGGCAATGCCGGCTTGTTCGGCCTGTCGCTGCTCTGGCTGACTTTCTTGAATATTTTTGTCGGCGTATTCATCGCCTTTGTCTGTTTCGGCAAACGAACCCGGCAAATGGGCCATAATCTGGATTCCCACACCTTCCCGGAATTGCTGGGCCTGCGTTATCAGTCGAAATTCATTCAGGGCTTTTCCGCTCTGATCATCTTCCTGTTTATGCCGGTTTATGCCGCGGCGGTGCTCAAAGGGGGCGTCGGCTTCCTGGCCACGCAATTTGGCATCGATTTCAATGTTGCCCTTTTCTTCTTTGTGATCATCATTGCCTTGTATGTCTCCATGGGCGGACTCAAAGGAGTCATGTATTCCGGTGCCTTCCAGGGCGTCGTCATGTTTGTGGGCATGCTGGCGCTGATTATTTTCGTCTACGCGAAAGTCGGCGGAGTCACCGCCGGGCACAAGGCTCTGACCGATCTGATGGACAACACCTCGGTCCAGGAACAGGTCAAGAAACTGGTGGGCAATGGTTTCCAGGGCTGGACAAAAATGCCGGTCTTCAATTCGCCTTACTGGTGGTCGGTCGTCACCTCGATTGTCATGGGCGTGGGCATTGGTGTCCTGGCCCAGCCGCAGCTGGTTGTGCGCTTCATGACCGTCAAGAGCAACCGCGAACTGAACCGCGCGGTCGTTTCCGGCGGCGTCTTCATCCTGTTCATGACCGGTGTGGCCTTTGTCATCGGCGCCCTGTCCAATGTGCTCTTATTCCGCGACACGGGCAAAATCGCCCTGGTGGCGGCCAATGGGGTGATCGATGACATCATCCCGCTTTTCATCAAGACCTATCTGCCCGAATGGTTTGGCACCCTGTTCCTGCTGACGCTGCTGTCGGCGGCTATGTCGACCCTGAGCTCCCAGTATCATGTCGTCGGCACCTCGATCGGCCGCGACATCTTCGAAAAGAGCCTGAAAATCAAGGGTGATCCGGTTATCATCACCCGGGTCGGCATCGTGATCTCGATTTTATTCAGTGCCTTTCTGGCCTGGCTGGGCAACCAGCTGAAAACCGACATCGGCCTGATCGCCCAGGCGACCACAGTCTTCTTCGGCCTGTGCGCGACCGCTTTCCTGCCGTCTTACATCGGCGCCCTGTATTTCCGCAACGTTTCCCGCAAAGCTGCGATCTGGAGCATTGTCAGCGGTTTTACGACCAGCTTCATCTGGATCTTCTTCATCCATGGCAAAAACGCTTCGACGATCGGCCTGTGCCAGGCTCTGTTCGGCAAAGCCCATCTGCTGGCCGGAACCGGTCTGGCCAGCCTGGCCCAGGTGGATTCGGTGATGATCACCTTCCCGCTGTCGATGCTGGTGTTTGCCATTGTTGCCCTGCTGACCCGCAAGTCCGTCGACAAAAGCCACGTGGATAAATGCTTTGAGGGGATTTGAAGCGCGGGTTGATTGCGCGAAAAAAGATCGATCTGGGTGAGACGTCAATCGTGATCAATAATAAAAGGGCTGTGCGGCATCGGCGGCACAGCCCTTTTTAACGGAGCGCCAATTGCCGGATTCCACAAATTCGCCAAAACGAATTTATATCCCGGAGGCTTTTTGCTATAATGAGTCTGGATTGCGCCCAGCGCTGCTTAGCCAGTCTGCGGGCAATCATTGGGAGGTTTAATGAATATGAATATCTGTGCTGTGATCATGGCTGCCGGCGAAGGCAAGCGCATGAAGTCTGCGCACGCCAAAGTGGTGCATCCGGCGGCGGGAAAGCCGCTGGTTTGCTGGGTTCACGATGCGTTAACCCAGGCCGGGGCCGGCGACCAGGTCTATATTGTCGGCCATCAGCAGGAAGAGGTCCGGGCAGTGCTGGGCGAGGATGTCGCCTTTGTCCTGCAGGAGAAACAGCTGGGCACCGGTCATGCGGTTATGCAGGCCAGCCATTTTCTCGAGGGGCGCCGCGGCTGCACGCTGGTGCTCTGCGGCGACGCGCCGCTGATTACGGCGGCCACGCTGCAGGCTGTCTTGCGGCAGTTTCAGGACAGCGATCCCGCCGCGATCGTCATCACGGCCGACGCCCTTGATCCGACCGGTTACGGCCGGATCATCCGCGATGCCGGCGGCGCGGTCCAGGCGATTATCGAACATCGCGATGCCACGGATGAACAGCGCCGGATCAGCGAAATCAACGCCAGCATGTATTGCTTCAATACGGCCCTCCTGCTTTCCGCGCTCGGGAAAATCGGCTGCCGCAACCAGCAGCAGGAATATTACCTGACAGACACGATCGGCATCCTGATCAGCGAAGGCCATCGGGTCGATGCCTATAAAACCAGCTTTGAGGAGATTCTCGGCGTCAACGACCGCGTTCAGCTCCAGAGCGCGTCCCAAATTCTCAACCATCGCATCCTGAACCAGCATATGCTGAACGGCGTCACCATCAGCGATCCGGCGACGACCTGGATTGAAGACTCTGTCACCATCGGCCAGGATACGCTGATCCTGCCGGGCTGCCACCTGGCCGGCCAGACCCGGATCGGCAGCGAGGCGGTCATCGGTCCGGATACCCATCTCCGGGATGTTCAGGTCGGCGACAGGGCGACCCTCGATCATGTGACGGCTGAGGCCTGCATCATCGAAGAAGGCGCCCAGGTCGGGCCATACGCCCATATTCGCGACGGCTCCCTGATCGGCCCTTTCTGCCGGATAGGCAATTTCGTTGAAATCAAGAATTCGGCAATCGGCGCGACTAGCGTGATCGCCCATCAATGCCATATCGGCGACGCGGATATCGGCGAAGATGTCAATCTGGGCAGCGGCTGCAGCATCGCTAATTATGACGGCCGCATCCAGGCGAGGACCACGATCGGCAGCCATGCGTTTATCGGCAGCAACTGCAGCCTGGTGGCGCCGGTGTCCGTCGCCGACAACGCCTATGTGGCAGCCGGTTCGGCGATTACCGAACCCGTGCCGGAATACTCGCTGGCGATCGCCCGTTCGCGCCAGATCAACAAGGAAAACTGGGTTATCGCCCGGGATCGCCTGCGCGCGCGCCGGAACGATTCCTGACGGACTACCAGGGAGGAACAGACAAGCTATGGAAAAGACTACCTGGCTGATCGCCGGCCTGGGCAATCCCGGCCGCCAATACGAGATGAACTGGCACAACAGCGGCAGCATGGCGCTGGAAATATTGGCCCGGCGACACAAAATACCGGTTACCCGCATCCGCTGCCAGGGGCTGCTCGGTCAGGGTACGATCAAGGATCAAAAATGCTTCTTGCTGCGCCCGATCACCTACATGAACCGCAGCGGCGACTCGGTGCGCGAAACTCTGGCCTATTACAAGATACCCCCGGAGAACTGCCTGGTTCTCTACGATGATGTCGATCTGCCGGTCGGCCAGATCCGCATCCGCGAATCCGGAGGCGCCGGCACCCACAATGGCATGCGCTCAGTGACGGGCAGCCTGGGCAGCGAAAATTTCCCGCGGGTGCGGATCGGCATCGGGCCGCAGCCGGATGACCGGGATATCGCCGACTATGTCTTGTCGGATGTGCCAGTCGACTTGCGGGACAGTTTTTTACAGGTTTTAAATAAAGCTGCCGACGCCGTCGAAGTGATCCTCCAGGAGGGGCTGGCTCCGGCGATGAACCTGTATAACCGGAAATAATGGAGAGAAACAGCATGCCTGAATTCAATATGGCTGCCATTTTGCAGCAAACCGCCCGGGATCCGGCGTTCCAAAGGCTGCTTGAACAGCAGAAACAGGGCCTGGTCAGATCGGTGAATATTATCGGACCCACCGATGCCCAGAAGGCCTTTATCGCCCTGGCGCTGACATCCGGCAGCAAGCGGCGACCCTGCCTGCTGGTGCCGGACGAATTGCGGGCCCGCACGTTGTCTGCCGATCTGAAAGGCCTGACGGACCAGCCGATCCTGGTCTTCCGGCCGCGGGAACTGAACCTGACGGATGCCGAGGCGGTCAGCCGGGAAAGTGAGCATAAGCGGCTGGCCATACTGACCCGGCTGCTGGCCGGCGATTATGCGGCTCTAGTGATCCCTGCCGCCGCCGCCCTGCAGAAGATCATGCCCCGCCGGATTTTCGAGGCATCCCAGCTGCGGCTGCAAGTCGGCCAGCGCCTGGATATCGAGGCTTGCTGCCGCCACTTGCTGCAGATCGGCTACGAGCGCATGCGCCTGGTCGACGGGCCCGGCCAGTTTGCCCAGCGCGGCGATATTGTCGATGTCGTGCCGGCATCCGCCGAGGACGCCCAAAACGAACCGGGCATCCGCCTGTCCTTTTTTGACGTCGTACTGGACTCGATCAAGGAATTTGACCTGGAGACCCAGCGTTCTTCAACCATGCTGCGCCAGGTGGCCTTGCCGCCGGCCCGCGAACTGCTGATCGCGCCCGGAACGTCCGACCGCCTGGCGGAAGCCATCCTGGCGGCTGGCCAGGAGAGCCGGGCCCATCTGGCTGCCAGCGGGGCCGGACGCGATTTGATCGACTCGCTGGGTCAACTTTGCCGCCGCGACGCGGAGCGAGTGTCGGCGCATCTGAGCTTTGCCGGACTTGACCGCTGGATAGCGCTGCTTTACCCGGATGCCGAGTCGGTCCTGGATTATGCGGCCGCTGCCGGCGCCTGCATTTTCGTCGATGAACCGCTGCGTTTCCGCAACCGGCTGGACGCGGCCCAGGCAGATCTGGATGAACGTCTGAAAACCATGTTAAATAAAGGCCAGGTTCTGCCTTTGACCAGCCAGGCCGCCTTCCGGGGCGTGGACATCAGCCTGCGCCTGGACCGCCAGGGCCCGGCGATCGCCCTGTGCCAGATCGCATCTTCCGGCAATGGCCTGCCAGGTGCGGACCAGGCTAATATCAACGGCCGGGCGGCGGACAGTTATCGCGGCCGGGAAGAACAGCTGCAGAGCGACCTGGCCGCCTGGCAAGCTGAAGGCCGGCTTTCGCTGCTGTTTGCCGGCTCACAAGCCCGGCAGGCCCGCCTGCAGGGCCTGCTGCTGGAAAAAGGCCTGAACTGCCCGGTATTTGCCGCCAGCCTGCCGCGCGGCTTTGTCTGGCCGGCCGCCGGTCTGCAGGTCATCGGCACGCAGGATATCTTCGGCAGCGAGCACGTCGCCCGCCGCCGGCACCAAACCGGCATCAGGATCGATTTATTCAGCGACCTCGTTCCGGGTGAAATGGTTGTGCATGAAGCCCACGGCATCGGCCGCTACGAGGGGCTGGTCAACCTGGAAACCGGCGGAACCCGCCGGGATTACCTGAAAATTGTTTATGCCGGCGACGATACCCTCTATATCCCGATGGAGAGCCTGGACCAGATCCAGAAATATGTCGGCGCCGAGGGGCTTGAACCCAAGCTGTCCAAGCTGGGCGGCCAGGAATGGACCCGCATGAAAGAGCGGGCCAGGGATTCCATCCGCAAACTGGCGACCGACCTGATCCGTCTATATGCGCAGCGCGCCGGGATCAAAGGTCATCAATTTGCCGCGGACACGGTCTGGCAGCAGGAATTCGAAGAGAATTTCCCTTTTGAGGAAACTGAGGACCAGGTGCGCAGCATCCAGGAAATTAAGCAGGATATGGAATCGGCCAAAGTCATGGACCGCCTTTTGTGCGGCGACGTCGGCTACGGCAAGACCGAGGTGGCTTTCCGGGCAATTTTCAAGTGCGTCATGGACGGCAGGCAGGCCGTGCTGCTGACGCCGACCACCGTCCTGGCCCAGCAGCATTACGATACATTCAGCGCCCGGCTGGCAGGTTTCCCGGTGACCGTTGAAATGCTCTCGCGGTTCCGGACCAATGCCCAGCAGGACCGGATCGTCCGGGACCTGCGTCAGGGCAAGGTGGACATCATCATCG
>DOFA01000216.1:667-7881 GCA_003532195.1 Clostridiales bacterium | reverse complement strand
CGATACGGAAACACTGCGGCCGACTTATCGCCTGCTGATCGGCGTGCCCGGGGTCAGCAACGCCTTTGCCATTTCCCGGCGCCTGGGTCTGCTTCCCGAGATCATCGACCAGGCGCGTTCGCTGATATCCGAAGAAGGCATGCGTTTTGAAGAGTTGATCCAGAATGTGGAAAAAAGCCGGGCGGAATCGGATCGGATTCGTCTGGAAACCCGTATGCTGCGAGATGATGCTGCCAGGCTGACCCAGCAGCTGACCGCGGAAAAGGCTTTGCTGGCCGATAAAAACCGCCAGATCGTCCACCAGGCCAGGGAAGAAGCCAGGGAGCTTTATGCCGAGGCCTTAAAGGAAGTTGATCAGCTGCTGGCCGATATCCGCAATCAGCAAAAAGACCGCGATCTTCTGGAAAACCAGCAATTGATCTCCCAAGCCAGGCAGAAGATCCGCTCCGGCTTGCATCATGTAGAGAACGAGATCGGCCGGGCGGCGCTGAAAGCCGACGGCCAGCCGCTGGATCCTGCCGAGATCAGGATCGGTGAACTTTATTACGCGCCAGCCCTGGGCCTGACCGGTAAAATTATTTCCGGCCCGGACAGCCGCGGCAACTGTGTCCTGCAAAGCGGCACGATCAAGGTCAATGTCACCGCCGAAGCGCTGCGCCTGCCCGAGACTTTACGTCCGGGCCGGACGCCGCTCGGGCAGAAGGCCTACAGCCGCCTGCGGCCGGGCGGGCGAGCGCAATCTGGCCGGCATGCATCTGGTTCAGATCTGTCTCTGGACCGCCATATGCGGATGACCTCGGAAATCCAGCTTCTCGGGCAGACGGTCGAAGAAGCGATGTCCAACCTCGACAAATTCATCGATGACGCCGTTCTGGCCGGCATGCCGGCGATCCGGATCGTTCATGGCAAAGGGACGGGCGCCTTGCGCAGCGCGGTCCAGCAGATGCTGAAAAAGGACTCCAGAGTTAAATCGTTCCGTCTGGGCGCCTATGGTGAAGGTGACAGCGGCGTCACTCTGGCTGAACTGACTTAAATCCGTCCCGGATCAGACGGGCAAACAACTGATGCCCTTCATCCAGAAAATAGCCGGTTTGGCTGCAGTTTATTTCGTCATAAGCCTGAGCCGGCAGAAAGTCGCGGCCATCGCTGCTGTAGCAAGCGAAAGGTACAGGCTCGCCGGTGTGGGTGCGCAGGCTAACCGGTGTCGGATGGTCCGGCAGAACCAGAATCCGGTAATCTTCGCCGGTGTCCTGGCGATTTGCTTCCAGATAGTCCCAGACCGGCCCGATGATTTTACTGTCGATCAATTCGATGGACCGGACTTTATTGGCAATTTCTGCCCGGTGGCCGCATTCGTCCGGCGCCTCCACGTGCAGGTAGACATAATCCTGGCCGCGGCGGAACTCCTGGATCGCCGCTTCGGCTTTCCCGGAAAAATTGGTGTGGATATTGCCGGTCACGCCCGGGACTTCCACGATATGCAAACCGGCGCAGATACCCAGCCCCTTGATCAGGTCGACGGCGCAGATGACGGATCCTTTCAGGCAGTACAGACTCGCCAGGTCAGGTAAATCCGGCTTGGTGCCTTGTCCCCAGATCCAGATCGAGTTGGCCGGCTTCAGCTGGTTTTTGCAGCGGGTTCGGTTAACCGGATGCCCGGCCAGAAAACCGGCGCTTTCAGCCATCATCTGCTGCAGCCGGCCGGCTTGTTTCCCAACCGGCAGATATTCGCCGATGCGCCGGGTCAGGATATCGTGTGGCGGCACCAAACCCAGCTCCAGGGGCCCGTTTTTCCAGATCAGGCAATGCCGGTAGCTTTTACCGGGATAAAAGCGGATTTCGTCGTCGGCGAAGTGCTGGTTAACGGCCTCGATCAAGCGGGCCGCCTCATCGCTGCCGATTTCGTCGGCGGAATAATCGACCATCATACGGTCGTCATACTCCGCCGCATCGGATAAAGTGACCAGGTTGCAGCGGAAAGCGACATCGCCGGGTTCCATCTCGATCGACATGCTGATCGCTTCCAGAGGTGAACGGCCGGTATAATAACGGCGCGGATCATAACCCATCACCGACATGTTGGCGGTGTCGCTGCCCGGCGCCAATTCAGCTGGCACGGTCAGGACCATGCCGGCCAGGCCGGATTGGGCCAGCCGGTCCATGTTCGGCTTGGCGGCGGCCATCAGCGGCGTCCGGTTATTGAGTTCGGGGATCGCCCGGTCGGCCATGCCGTCACCGAGAAAGACGATATATTTCATACACGGCGAATTTGGCGGATCGTAAAACCAGCCGGCGATTGCGTGCCCGATGACGGCGCCTGACTTCCGGCCGCTGTCTGGTTCTTGTCCGGTCTCTGGCCTTCGGCCAGCATCATGGCGACCGCAGCGGTCAGGACGGCGATCAAAGCCGGATCGCCGGCAGGGGAAACACCGGCGCCTGCTGGCTGCAGTTGGTTCTCCGGGCCAGCAGCTGCGGTTACAGCTGCGGCTTTCCGGGAATTACGCCAAGCCGAGAGGCTGAAGATCAAACTGAGTACAGCCAGAAGGGCGGCCCCCCGGAGCAGAATCTGTTCGGGCTGAGTCAAAGCGGACAAGACCTGAATCAGGCCTTCCGGCAAAAGCACGATATTTCCGGCAGATATAAGGCTAAGCATGTTCTTCCTCCTATGTTGCCGCGAATCAGCTGCCGCATGAGCACGACAAGCCAAAACGGCCATCTATAGTTTAACTGATGTCCAGGCACGATTCAATTGCAAATTTTCAAGCATGTCAATTTTCAAGTATGGGTTTTAGATATTTACTTGTTCTGCAAATATCCATTAGAATGTATTCATCAGGTCAGAACAGACATTTCGGGAGGTAATCATATGACTGGCAAGCAACGTATCATTCACGCGCTCGAGCGGAAGCCATTTTTACAAGGCATGCATGTGCCGCATTTTGAACTCGTTTTCTTTCTGACCATGGAGGAATTTGGCCGCGTTCACCCGCTACACCGCCGCTATGACCAGTGGACCCAGATGACTGAGCGCGAGCGCGACCTGCAGCGGAGCGACATGGCGGACTGCTTTATCCAGACCGCGCGACGCTTTAACCATGACGCGATCTTTGTGCATAATAATCCCGGCACAATCGCGGAAGCCATCAAGATCATGACCAAAATCCGCGAAAAGTCGGGCGATGAATTTTTCCTCATGATGCACGGCGATCCGACCTTCTCGATCCCGGACGGCGACATGATGGTGGATTTTTCCGTGGCCATGGCCGAGGAGCCCGAAAAATTAAAAAAAGAAGCCCAGGAGCGGGTGGATCAGGCCATCCGCGACGCCGAGTCTTTGGCGCGAAATCCCGGCTTGCTCGACGGTTTTGCGCTATGCAGCGATTACTGCTTTAACGTCGCGCCGTTTTTCAGCCCGCTGCAGTTTTCTGAGTTTGTTGCGCCTTATCTGGCGCAGACCGTCCGGGCGTACCGTGAACTTGGCTTTTATACGATCAAGCATACGGACGGGAACATCATGCCGATTCTGGACCAGCTTGTCCAGGCCAATCCCCACGCGCTGCATTCGATCGATCCCCAGGCGGGTGTCAGCCTGGCTGGCATCAAGAAAACTTTCGGCGATCGGGTTTGCCTGATTGGCAATGTGAATTGCGGCCTGCTGCAGACGGGTACCCGGGAAGAGGTCGTCGCCGACATCCGCCGCAGTCTGCGCGAAGGGATGAGCGACGGTCAAGGTTATATTTTCTCGACCTCCAATTGTATTTATACGGGCATGGATTTGGAGCGCTACCACTTGATGCATCGCCTTTGGCGCGCGGAAGGCCAGTACTGATTATTAAATGCCACTCGGGTAAGTCAACGAAGCGAACTCAATCTAAATTTTCCGGAACAGAAAGGTGCTGATCAGCATGGCCCATCCCATACATTCACTCAACCAGCGATTCCAGCTTCCTGATCTGCGGCGGATTACCCTTTTTCTCGGCGCGTATGGCAGCGGCAAGTCGGAAATCAGCGTCAATTTCGCCTGCTGGCTGGCGTCTGCCGGCAAGGCGACGACTCTGGCCGACCTGGATATCATCAATCCTTATTTTCGTTCCGCCGATGCCAGAACAACGCTGGAAACCGCGGGAGTCCGCCTGATCTCGCCGATGTACGCCGGAACCAATGTCGACGTCCCGGCTGTTCCCGGAGCCATCTTCTCGGTTTTTGACGACCCGTCCCGGATGGCGGTCCTGGATATCGGCGGCGAAGACCTCGGCGCCCGGGTCATCGCTTCGCTGCGGCCGCGGCTGCAGGCCGTGAACCCGGCGGCTGCCCTTTACATGGTCGTCAATCCCTACCGCCCGTTCACCGAAACCGCAGACCGGATCGTGGAGACAGCCAGGGCATTGGCGGGCGCCGCCGGCTTGCCGCTGAGCGGACTGGTGCACAACGCCAATCTTCTGGAACAGGGGGATGCCGCCCTGCTGACAACCAGTTGGCCGATCATCCAGGAAGCAGCCCGCCGGCTGGATTTGCCTGTGGTTTTTGCGGCGGCGCTGCACGAGGCCATTCCTGCCGGCTGGAACAGCAAAACCCCGCAAGGCCTGCCGCTGCTGCACCTGCAGCGCAGCATTTGGTATCCGGATCAGCTGTAGGGGAATATAGAACCGCAGAATTAATCACAGCGATCGTCAGGCTTTTTATTCCAGGTTGCGGAGAACATCCGTGAAATCGGCGAAGGGAATCAGGAAGGCGGGCAAGCCGGCTGCATATGGAGCAATTTCATAAGGCTGGTAATAAAAGACAAAGCCTTCGTCGGTCAGATAATAGTTTTCGGGATTGAAGGCCGCATAGAGAGCTGCTTCGCTGTGATCAAAGAGCATAGGGCCGTATTCGTTGTCTTCCCGGCAAGCCTGCTCAAAGATCAAACCGACCACCAGCCCGGCCACTTCGTTCTCCGGTGATGTAAAAAAATGGGTCAGCGGTACCGGCAGGCCAGTGTTCAGGTCGAAGCAGACCGATGACATCAAGGCATTGGGATGGGCGCCGCCGCAAAAGCTGTCGCTGGTAATGACGATGCTGACATAGCTGTCGAATTGCCAGACGACCTGGCCGATCCGGCTATCATACCAGTAACTAAAATTATCCGGCAATTCCCGCCGGGCTGATTGGGCTTGAACAGCCAATTCGGCGGCTTCGCTCAGCGCAGTTGTGGCGGTCGATTCCGATACCGTCGTAGAAACCAACTCCGATTCCGATGCCGTCGAGGCGACTGCTTCCAATGTGGTTATTTTGGTCGGCAGGGTAAGGTTCAGGCAGGCGGTAAGGGCACAGGGGACAAGCAAGACAATTCCCAGCAGAATAAAGAAGTTTCGACGTTTCATCGGCCTCTCTCCCTGAAAAATGAAAAAACAGCGCACACACACGTCCAACTCTATTATATCGCTGATCTGAATCTGCCAAAAGCCTGCGCGCAGCCTCATCAAAATAGTTTTCGAATCGGTTATTATTCTCTCACAAAATCAATTATTTGTTTTAAATTAACAATCGTCCACGGGTCTTTTCCGTCTCCGCTCCGGTCAATCAGAAACGATGTAAATCCCTGTTCTCGCGCACCATCGGCTTCAAGCTTATAATCATCAACATACAAGCTTTCAGCGGCAGTTACACCCTGAGCATCCAGCGCTGCATTAAAAATTATTGGGCTGGGCTTACCTGCTCCCACAAGGGAGCTTGCTGTAAACGAAGTGAAATATTTTGATACGCCTAACTGCTGCAGGGTATACTCGAGAGAGGGTGATGTATCGCTGATAACGCCCATTTTATAACCATTGCCATGGAAGTATTCAAGTACCTCTACAGTTTCAGCAAAAAGCAAACGGTCATTATTGCACCAAAGTTCATGGAAAAGCAATTCTGCTCGTTTATCAAGATTTTCAGCAACACCTTCGCCAATAAGCAGATTACGGTAATAGCGCTTAGAAAACTCACGTTCGTCATCAAGATTTTTATACCATGGATTTCTGCCTTCCGATGAAAGTGAAAACAGATTCATCATTTTCTCATAAGACAGTTCAAACGGTTTTCCGCTCCATAAAGCAACTGTTTTGTTACGCCATGCTTCTTTCTCGGGATTAAAGTAAGTCAGTGTTCCATCTCGGTCAAAAAATATAGCTTTGTATTTCATGAAAACCTCACTTTTTATGTACATAAATCGATGCGGAACAGGAACAATGCATATTAATATCCATCTCGATGAATTCGTCCACTACAAAGTCTGCGGCTTCCATTTCTGCTATATAATCCGCCTTGTTTTTTGCTCTTGCCGGAACAAGAGGGATGTTGACAACAATATCACTCTGCCCGACCTTTCGCGGCTCCGGTATTTCATAGTCCAAACCTGAAATTCGTTTCCATTCGTCAAAAGATGCGACAGGGCCGCTGTATGCGTCGTTACGATAGCTTTCACGAAAAAACAAAGCTGGCGCGCCCGATTTGAGAGAGCCGTTAACATTCACAAGATATTTATGTCGGTCATCATCGGTAACCAGCATGTGAAATCCCATGATATCAAGGGCTGCGTCATAGGGTCCATTAACACATTCGTTTACCATATCAAGTCGGGATACGGACGCGCTCGGGAATCCGGCAAGTGCCAGTGAAGCACGTTCCACTGCAGACGGTGCAATATCAACACCGTGGTAGATACAGCTGAGCTTTGACAGTATAATGCCGCATGAACCTTCGCCGCAGGCATACTCGATAATTTTCTTGCCTTTCAATTGATTATCCGCAACCCAGTGTGATAGCGCCTGGATGAGAGCATCATCGCTTGGCGAATGTCCCCAGCAAGCTTCACCTGCAGCAAACACCTTTTGATAGCGATTTTCATATGCCATATAATAAGGAGATGATTTCTCTTCCGGGACAGCTTCAATAATATCTCCAAAATCGCAGCGCAGATATTCGCAAATGGACAGAAGAACAGAAAGCGCTACATTTTCATTTTTCTCCAATTTTACCATCGTGTTATAGCTGATGCCAACCGCGTTACGCAACTGGCCTTTTTCAATTCTGCGGTCAATCAAGAGTTTCTAAAGCTTATTATAGTTAATTTTCATTTTACTCGCCTTTGTGAAAGTTAAGTAATCATATCACTGATTAGTCTATCATATCAATATACCTAAGCGGGCCTCCGCATAAATTTCTACCTTTAAAACGAGAGGCTGACAATA
>DOFA01000216.1:0-660 GCA_003532195.1 Clostridiales bacterium | reverse complement strand
AGACCGCCGCAGATATTTGTCAGCCATTATTGCTTGATCCGCCAATTAACTCTATAATAGGTTGATACAAATTTGGGGAGGCTAGTATGGCTAAAGTTGAGTTTCAGGAGGATTTGTGTAAAGGCTGCGGTCTTTGCGTGTCAGTCTGTCCGAGAAAAATTATCCTGCTGCGGCAGGATAAGCTAAATAGCAAGGGCTTTCATCCCGCCGGCGTGGACCGGATGGACCAGTGCACCGGATGTACGATCTGCGCAACAATGTGTCCTGACAGCGTGATCGAAGTCTGGCGATAGGAGGAGAAACATGGCGCAAAGAGTTTTAATGAAGGGCAACGAGGCTCTCGCCGAAGCGGCGATTCGGGCTGGCTGCCGCCATTATTTTGGTTATCCGATCACTCCGCAGACTGAGGTCATGCATTACATGGCTAAACGGATGANNCGCGATCAACATGGTTTACGGCGCGTCTGCCGCCGGAGCACGTACCCTGACGAGCAGTTCGAGCCCGGGCATCAGCCTCAAGCAAGAAGGAATTTCTTACATCGCCGGCGCCGAGCTGCCGGCAGTCGTTGTCAATATTGTTCGTTCCGGTCCCGGACTGGGCGGCATCCTGCCGGCCCAGGGCGACTATTTCCAGGCCACCAAGGGCGGCGGCCACGGCGA
>DOFA01000141.1 GCA_003532195.1 Clostridiales bacterium | reverse complement strand
CGGCTACGTAGAGGGTAGCCGCGGCGTTCAGCAGCACGACATCCCGGGGCGCACCGGTCCGGCCATTCAGGATGGCTTCGACCAGACTGGCGTTTTCCGCCGGCGTGCCGCCGCCGATCGCAGACAGTTTGGCTCTGGCCAGACCAAATTGTTCCGGGGTCAGGACGCCGCTGCTGATGACACCATCGCGCAATTCACAGTAATCAGTCGGACCGGCCAGGCTGATTTCATCGGTATGGTCGCGGCCGCTGACGGTCATGGCCCGGCTGACGCCGAGTTCCCGCAGCGTTTCGGTCATGAAGGGCAGCAGCCCGGCATCGCAGACGCCCAACAGCATGCTGTTGGCTCCGGCCGGATTGGCGAGCGGCCCCAGCAGGTTAAACAGGGATCGCACGCCCAGCTGACGGCGGACCGGCGCCGCGTAGCGCATAGCCGGATGGTAAATCGGCGCGAAGAGAAACGCGAAACCGGTTTCTTCCAGGCAACGCTCCGCTTCGGCCGGAGTCAGGGACAAATCGAGGCCCAGGGCTTCAAAAAGGTCGGCGCTCCCGGAACGGCTGGAAACCGAACGGTTGCCGTGTTTGGCGATGCAGGCGCCGGCGCCGGCCGCGACCAAAGCTGTCGCCGATGAAATATTGAAAGTCCCGGTACAGTCGCCGCCAGTGCCGACCGGGTCGACGCAGCCGGCGATCCGCGGCCGGATCCGGTTGGCCGCCGCCAAAAGTGAGCGGACGCCGCCGGTGATTTCGTCGACGGTTTCCCCCTTGACCCGCAACCCGACCAGAAAACCGGCGATTTGAACCTCGCTGGCCTGGCCGCTGACAATTTCGCTGATTGCCTCAAACGCTTCTTGCCGGGACAAGTCCTGCCCCTCGCTGATTTTCCGGATAGCCTGCGCAATCATCAATATCCCTCCCTTGACCTGTCCGCGCCGGATGTTTGTCCGCGCGAACCTATAAAAAAAGCCCTTGCCCCTTCAAGAAAGGGACAAGAGCTGAACTCCTGCGGTACCACCCAAATTGGTCAATAAAGACCCACTCGATCATGCACGATCATGCATGTCCTCCGGATAACGGGTCGGAACCCCGTTGACGCCTACCGGGCCGGATGTTTACGGCTTTTCGGGTCACCCTCGCAAAACCATTCAGTACAGGGGAACATACTGCATTCTCACCAGCGGCAGTTCTCTGGGATGTCCGTTCCGCACCTACTTTTTTTGCTCATCGGTTTGTTTATTATGAGCCAGCAGCCTGTGCTGCTGATTATCCCTATCATAGTTGGCAACCAAAACCCTGTCAAGGGTTTTTTTAAATTTTTCGCCGATGTTCTGCCAGTCAAAATATCAGAACCGCTAAAAAAGGGGACTGCTTACCGGACAGCTCTGGGCAAAAGGCGAATCTGCGCTGATTTCCCAGATTGGGTTGTTTTTTCTCCCGGTAAGGGATAAAATCAATTCGGCGTTAGGATTGGCGGTGATGATATGAAAAAACGACGATCTGAGTCCAGCAAAGCGACGCAGCACGAATTCACTTATCTATATACCTCTCGTCCTTTCAAGTGGTTTTGGGATTTAATTCAACCGGTTCGCGGCCGTTATCTCATGGCATTTTTCGTAGATCTGATTTTTATATCGACCTCCATCCTGCCGTCAGTCATGACCGGCCGTCTGGTCGACGACGTGTTAACGGATCACAAAATGCAGCTCCTGGCGCCTTACCTCGCCTTGCTGGTCGGGGTTCCGCTGTTCAGATCCTGCCTGGCGGTTTTCATCCGCTTCCATTTTGAGTCCTGTTCGCAGACAGCAATCATGAATCTGCGCGAAAGCCTTTACCATCACCTGCAGAACCTGGACGCCACCTTTTACAACCGGACCAGGACCGGCGACATCATGTCCAAGATGACCGGCGATGTCGACATGGTCCGGCATTTTATCGCCAACACTTCATATTCAACCCTGGAAAACATCATCATGTTTGTCTTTGGCTCCCTGTTCATCTTTACCATCAACTGGAAGCTGGCGCTGACAGCAATCGTGCTGGCCCCGATCATCATGATCATCACTTACCGTCTCGGGCGCTCGGTCCGGCCGATCTGGAGCGAAATCCGCGAGGCGTTTTCCCGCCTGAATTCGGTCGTCCAGCAGAATATCGCCGGCAACCGGGTCGTCCGCGCCTTTGCCCGGGCGGATTTTGAAGAGGCGAAATTCGAGNNCAGGCGGAAAATGACAGCTACCGCCAGGCCAATCTCAAACATGCCAATACCGTCGTCCGTTTTATACCCCCCCTGGACGCCGTAGCTAATTTCCTGACCGTTCCGGTCATTCTGATGGGCGGCTATCTGGTGATCAAAGGTGAATTGACCCTGGGCGGCCTGGTCACTTTCAACGGATTGCTGTTTGTCCTGACCAACCCGATGCGCAACGCCGGCAACCTGATGAACGAAATTCAACGCTATGCCGCGTCGGCTGCCAAAGTCAACGACATGTTGCTCGAGCATCCCCGGGTAGCCAGCCCGGCCGGAAAATCCGGGGAGACGGGCCGCAAGGCGCCGATCCGCGGCAAGGTTGAGTTTCGTGATGTCACCTTCACCTACGGCGAGAAAAAGGGCCATATTCTGCAGCCTTCGCTGACCGGCATCAACCTGGTGGCTGAACCGGGCCAGACCATTGGCATTATCGGGCTGACCGGATCGGGGAAGACTTCACTGATCAACTTGATCGTACGGCTTTACGACACGACTTTCGGCGCGATCCTGATTGACGATGTCGATGTGCGTGATTACAATCTGCAGGAACTGCGCCGCAGCATCGGCATGGTGATGCAGGATGTCTTTTTGTTTTCCGACACGATTGAAGGCAACATAGCCTATGGCGTGCCGGCGGACACACCGCTGGAAAAAATTGTCGACTCGGCGAAAATGGCCGCGGCCGACGATTTTGTCCGGCATATGACGGAAGGTTACGAGACCATTGTCGGCGAACGCGGCGTCGGGCTGTCCGGCGGCCAGCGGCAGCGCATCGCGCTGGCCCGGGCTCTGGCCATGGATCCGCAGATTTTGATCCTGGACGATACCACTTCGGCGGTCGACATGGAAACCGAACAGGAAATCCAGGAGGCGCTGCACCAGCATATGGGCAACCGGACGATCTTCATCATCGCCCACCGGATATCCTCAGTGCGCCATGCCGACCAGATCCTGGTCATGGACCAGGGCCGGGTCGTCGAACGCGGCACCCACGAAGAACTGATGGCCTGCCAGGGCATCTACCAGGATGTTTATCTGACCCAGGCTGGCCTGGCGTCAGATACGCCGGCTTCGCAGGGAGGTGACCAGCTTGGCCCGTAATCGCTATGATATCGACGAGAAACTGGATGCCCCGTTTAATTTTACGCAATTCAAAAACTTGCTCGGTTTTTCCCGGCCTTATTTCCGGCCGCTCAGCCAAACCCTCGTCGCGATGGTGGTCGCCAGCGCGCTGAATCTGCTGTCGCCGCTGATCCTGATGACGGCCATCAACCGC
>DOFA01000299.1 GCA_003532195.1 Clostridiales bacterium | reverse complement strand
ATGCCAGCCGATCTGGTTTTCCATAAAAGATACGCCTTTGCCCTTGCGGGTTTCGGCCAGAATGGCTTTCGGTTTACCGCAGGGGTCCTCATTGAGAGCGGCCATGACTTGTTTCATGTCGTTTCCATCGATGACAATGACATGGTAGCCAAAAGCCCTGAGTTTCGCTTCGATATCGCCCAGGGACATCACATCGTTATTATTGCCGTCGATCTGCAGATGATTGTGATCCCAGATCGCGGTCAGGTTGTCGAGCTTGTAATGCGCGGCGGCCATGCTGGCTTCCCAGATCTGGCCTTCCTGGGATTCGCCGTCGCCCATGATGGCATAGACTTGAATATCCTTATGGCGCAGGCGGGCGCCGATGGCCATGCCGACGGCCAGGGAAAGCCCCTGTCCCAGCGATCCGCTTGAGGTGTCAAGGCCGGGGGTCTTTTTCCGGTCGGGGTGGCCCTGCAGATTGCTGTGCAGCTTGCGCAGCGTCTTTAGCTCCTCCCGCGGGAAAAAGCCCAGGTCGGCCAATATCGGATAGAGCGCCGGAATCGCATGGGCTTTTGACAGCACGAACCGGTCCCGGTCTTCCCACTGCGGGTTTTGGGGATCGACGCGCATTTTACCGTAATAGATGCCGACCATCAGGTCGATGGCGGACAAACTGCCGCCCGTATGGCCGGACTTGGCGATATGGATTTCCTCAAGGGTATCGCGCCTGATCTGCCGGGCCTTTTTTTCCAATTCCTGAATAGTCACAATATCACCTCTTAATCGCCAGGAGTTCTTTGGTTTTAGCGATCGTATTGTCGACCGACATGCCATAGTAATCCATCAGAACTGCAGCATCCCCGGATTGGCCAAAGCAGTCGTCCATGCCGATATAACGCATGGGCACAGGATACTCTGCGCAGAGGGCTGCCGCCACCGCGGAACCGAGGCCGCCGACAATGATGCCTTCCTCCATGGTCAGGACCCGGCCGGTCTTCCTGGCTGATTCAACAATCAGCTTTTTATCGAGCGGTTTGATCGTGGCGATATTGATGATTTCCGCCTCGATGCCTTCCTGGCTCAGCTTATCCGCCGCTTTGACCGCGATGTCAAACAAGCTGCCGGTGGCCACCAGGGTGATGTCCTTACCTTCGCGCACTTTGCTGCCCTTGCCGATCTCAAAGGTATATGTGTCGGCGTCAAAAACCACCGGCACCGGATTTCTGCCCAGCCGGAGGTAGACCGGCCCGTCATAATCGATCATCGCCTTGACCGCAGCCCGCATTTCGACCGCGTCACCCGGATTGATGACCACCATGTTCGGAATGGCCGCCATGAGGGCCAAGTCCTCAATGGCCTGGTGCGACGCGCCGTCCTTGCCGACCGAGATGCCGCCGTGGCTGCCGCAGATCTTGACATTCAGCCGCGGGTAGGCGATTGAATTGCGGATCTGCTCAAACGCCCTGCCGGCGGCGAACATGGCAAATGTGCAGGCAAACGGGATTTTCCCGGCAGTGGCCAGACCGGCGGCGGTGTCGACCAGGTCGCATTCCGAAATGCCCATATCGAAGAACCGTTCGGGAAATTTCTCTTTGAAGCGGCAGCTCATCGTCGCCTTAGCCAGGTCAGCATCCAGCACGATGATATTTTTATTGTCTTGGCCAAAATCGATGATAGCCTGGGCAAACGCGTCTCTGGTTGCGATTAACTCGTTCATGGTCAGTTAGCCTCCAATTCTTTAAGGGCCTGCTCAACCTGTTCCGGTTTCGGGGCCGTGCCATGCCAGCCGGCTTGATTCTCCATGAAGGAGACGCCTTTGCCTTTGATGGTGTTCATGATGATGATGGTCGGGACGCCTTTTGTCGCTTTGGCCTGGGCTATGGCGCCGAGGATGGCGGCGATGTCGTGCCCGTCGATAGTCAGGACGTTCCAGCCGAAAGCCTGGAATTTCTCAGCGATGTTGACGTTGCCGATGACCTCTTCGATACAGCCGTCAATCTGCAGATGGTTGTAATCGATGAAGCCGATCACATGGTCCAGCTTATAGTGTGAAGCGCTCATGGCCGCTTCCCAGATCTGTCCTTCTTCAATCTCACCGTCGCCCATCAGGCAATAGGTGTAATATTCCTTTTCATCCAGTTTGGCGGCCAGCGCAATGCCGTTGGCAATCGAGAGGCCCTGGCCGAGCGATCCGGTCGAGACATCGACACCTGGAGTTTTTCGGGAATAAGGGTGCCCTTGCAGAATCGAGCCGAATTCCCGCAAGTGATCCAGTTCTTCCAGGGGAAAATAGCCCTTCATGGCCAGAGCCGCGTACAATGTCGGGCAGGCGTGCCCTTTGGACATAATGAAGCGGTCGCGGTCAGCCCAGCCGGGATCTTCCGGTCTGACGTTCATGACTTCAAAGTACAGGGCGGCGACCAGGTCCGCACAGGATAAAGATCCTCCCGGATGTCCGGAGGACGCCTTGCCGATCGATTTGATCACATGCTTGCGGATTTCGTTCGCTTTCCCCTTCAGGTCAGCAATGTCACTCATTTTTATCATTCCTTTCGTTTGCCACAGACTGCATCGCCGGTTTCCGGCCAGTCATTCTTGTTCTCCAAATATTCAGCCTTGATCTTCAAATTGCTCTTTCAGGAAAATGATGCCCTGCTTCATGGCTGCGATGCGGGCTTCCAGGGAGGTATCCTCCATTTGGTTGCGCCACATCCGCAAATTATAGGAGGCGTCGTCATCGAATGCCATAACCGCTTCCATTGTAACGGTTCCGTCATAGCCGATTGCCTTGAGCGTCCTGCCGATCAGCGGCCAGTTGATCCGGCGGTTATGGAATGGTATGCGCCGATTGGGTTCCGTGACATGAACTTGCCCGATATGTCCCCTGGCCGACCGGATCGCCCCCTCCAGGTCGTCCTCCTCCATATTCATATGGAAAATATCCAGTACCAGGCCGCAGTGGTCGCTTTCAACCTGGCTGATATAAGAAAGCCCTTCCTCAATGGTATTGATGATGTAATTCTCAAACCGGTTGAGCACTTCCAGGTTCAGCTGAATGTTATAGTTCTGTGCAACCGGCATCACCTGGCGCATGCACTCGATGCTGCGCTGTGTCCGCTCATATTTCACCTGCGGCGTAATCCTGTCGCCGATATAATCCGGCGGCCAGGTCGAATACAGCACGCCGCCGATTTCCGTGCCACCCAGCTTGCTGGCAGCTACAACAGCCCTCTTCAGGTGTTCGACCGCGTACTGGCGGGTGAAAGGATTCTCGGAACGCATGTCGAGGCCGGCCGGATAGCCATAACAGAACAGCATCTCGATGCCG
>DOFA01000248.1 GCA_003532195.1 Clostridiales bacterium | reverse complement strand
CCGGTGCAGATCCAGGCAGCGTTCCGACGTGTCGCCGTAGATTTCCTTTTCGTTTTCGTGGAGCAGCCGGACGCCGCCGCCGGCAGCGATCTGCAGCAGCTGATCCAGGCGCTCCAGCACTTCGGACCGGCATTGAACCGCTGCCTGGCCGGCCGGAAGATAGAAACTGAAAATCCGGATCCGCGGGCAGCTGAAAAGGTGACCGATTTCACATAGATGCTTGAGCTTGTCCAGATGCGGACCCAAAGGCGCGGTCAGGTCGATCTTGCCGATCGGCGAAGCCAGGCAGGCGACAGCGATTCCGGCGCCGGCCAGCGCATCGCGCACAACCCGGGCTTTTTCCAGTGAAAGATCTGCGATGTTTACGCCATCAACGGCGCGCAAATCGACTGCCTGCAGCTGGTTGGCCTGCAAAGCCCGCAACTGTCCGGCCAGGTCGGGAGCCGCTTCATCCGCAAAGGCGGAAAGAATCAGCCGTGACATAAGCCTTCAAACCCCCGAATAGGCGCTGAAACCGCCGTCGATCGGAATGACCGTGCCGGTGATGAAACTGGACGCATCTTCGGACACCAGGAACAGCAGGGCTCCGAGCAGCTCATCTTCTTTGCCGAACCGGTTCATCGGCGTGCTGCCAAGAATCTTATGTGTCCGGGGCGTCGGCTCGCCGCTGTCGGTAAACAGCAGTTTCTGATTCTGCTTGGTGACGAAGAAACCGGGCGCTATGGCATTGACCCGAATGCCGACCCGGGAGAAATGCACGGCCAGCCATTGCGTCAGGTTGCTGACGGCAGCTTTGGCAGCGCTGTAGGCAGGAATCTTGGTCAGCGGGCGATAGGCGTTCATCGAGGAAATATTGACGATCGTCGCGCCGGGCCGACCGGCCATTTCCCTGGCAAAGACCTGGGTCGGCAGCAGCGTGCCGATGAAATTCAGGTCAAAGACGAACGAAATGCCCTGCTTGTCCAGATCGAAGAAGCTGACCGTGTCGGCGGCGATGGACTCGGGGTTGTAGTATTCCTCTGAAGTGGTCGCCTTGGGATTATTGCCGCCGGCCCCGTTGAGCAGAATGTCGCAGGGCCCGAAATCAGCCAGGATCTGGCTGTGCACCTGATCGAGAATGGCGCGGTCGAGGACGTTGGCCTGATAAGCTTTAGCCTGATAACCGTCAGCCCGCAATTCAGCGGCTGCCTGCTCGACAGCCGCCAGATTGAGATCCAGCAAGGCAACCTTGGCGCCGCAAGCCGCCAAAGCACGTGAGAAAACGCCGCACAGCACGCCGCCGGCGCCGGTCACGACTGCGGTTTTTCCATTCAAATCAATGTTAAAGGGTAATTTCATGGGACTCACCTCCATGTTTTTATTCTGATCTTGTTCCGGCGGCAAGCCAATCTTGAAACTTGCTAGATGACTTGCAAATATTGCTCAATCCACTTATCATGAAACAGGAACTGCCGCCGTGGGCTGGCTGCCGGTAAACCCGGAGGATGCGCGATTATGAAGAACCGTCGGGGATTTCAGACCAGGCAATACATGCTGAACAACGATTATGAGATCTATCATTACCAGGATACCGGCCTGGCGAGTGTCAGTACGCATCACCATGATTTTTACGAGGTTTTACTGTTTATCAGCGGCGCCGTAACTTACCTGATTGAGGGCAAGGCCTATGATCTGCGTCCCGGCGATATTGTTCTGATCAATTCACGCGAACTGCACCAGGCGGTGATCCGCGACCTGCAGGTTCCCTATGAAAGAATCGTCCTCTGGCTGGACCGCAGCCTGGTGCAGGGCTTGTCCACGGAAATGGCGGACCTCTCCGGCTGTTTTCATACAACGGATCATAAAAATGTGATCCGCACCGACCTGGAGACCCAGCAGCGCATCCGTTCTTTGCTCAACCAGATCCTTGACCTGCAGCATTATCATGGCTTCGGCCGGCAGCTGCTCGACCAGGCCTGCCTGACCCAGCTGCTGGTCTGGCTCAACCATGAAATGCTGGATGTCAGCAAACGCCAGAAAGTCGATGTCCGCAAGAGCCGGGTAATCGAAGACGTCATCGATTATATCAATCAGCACCTGGATGAGGCCCTGCGCATTGACGACCTGGCGGAACGGTTTTTCCTCAGCAAATTTCATTTGTCGCGCGAATTCCGGGAACAGACCGGCACGACGCTGCACCGTTATATCCTGCAGAAAAAACTGATTCAAGCTAAAGAACTGATCCTGCAGCATCTGTCGATTACCGATGTCTACCAGCAATGCGGGTTCGGCGATTACTCGAATTTTTTTCGGGCTTTCCGCAATGAATTCGGGATGACCCCCAAACAATATTATGACCAGATGCGGCGCACTGAAGAAGAAGATTCCTGAAAGCGATCTGTTTACAGCGCAGCCTGCTTTCAGGTAAAATAAAAAAATATCAGTTTTTACCAGTACCAGTGAAAGGGAACAGCTATGAATCAAGTCAGATTTGGCATCATCGGCGTGGGTGTTCAAGGCAGTTATTATGCCGGATTTCTGACCGGCAACAGCCAGATTGCTGCGGTCAAGCAACCGGAACAGGCTTTGCTGGGCGCCCTGTGCGATATTGATCCAGCGAAGCTGGCTGCCTGCCGCGAAAAATATCCGGATATTCCCGTCTTCACCGATTACCGGGCGCTGATCGATTCCGGCCTGGTCGATGCGGTCATCACGACTGTGCCGCACTACCTGCATCCGGAGATCGCCATCTATGCCCTGGGACATGGCGTGCACGCCCTGGTCGAAAAGCCGGCCGGCGTCTATGCCAAACAAGTCCGGGAGATGAATGAATTCGCCGCGGCTCATCCGGAGCTGACTTTCGGGATCATGTTCAATCAGCGGACCAATCTCCTCTACCAGAAAATCCGGGAAATTATCCGGTCAGGTGAATTGGGAAAGATCCGCCGCTCCAATTGGATCATCAACACCTGGTGGCGTTCAGACTCCTACTACCGCCAGAGCGCCTGGCGCGCGACCTGGGGCGCCGAAGGCGGCGGCGTGCTGGTCAATCAGGCGCCGCACCAGCTCGATCTCTGGCAGTGGATCTGCGGCGTGCCGGTGAAAGTCTGGGCCAAAGTCCAATTCGGCAGCCATCGCGACATTGTCGTGGAAAATGACGTGACGGCTGTCGTGGATTACGGCAATGGCGCGACCGGCGTGCTGGTCACCTGCACCCATGATATTCTCGGCACCGACCGGCTGGAAATTAATCTGGACCGGGGGAAAATTATCGTCGAGCAGAGCGATAAGGCTACGATTTACCGGTTTAAAAAAAGTGAGGATGAAATCAATGCCGGCGCCGGATCAGCGGAAATCGACGCGCTGATCTCCGGCCGCGGGTCA
>DOFA01000224.1 GCA_003532195.1 Clostridiales bacterium | reverse complement strand
ATCACCAAAGCCTCGCTGGCAACCGATTCTTTCCTGTCCGCGGCTTCCTTCCAGGAAACCACCCGTGTGCTGACGGATGCCGCCGTCAAAGGCAAGATCGACCCGCTGCTTGGTTTAAAGGAAAATGTCATCATCGGCAAGCTGATCCCGGCCGGCACCGGCATGCCCCGGTACCGCAACATTTCCTGCGTTCCGGTCGTCGAACAGAATTTCGATCTGCTGGAAGTCTGAGCGGAGCCCAAGCGATCAGATTAACCAGGAAACAGGCGAATAATCAACACGAATAATCAACACAAAAAAACACCGGTTTGCCGCCAGGCGGAGAACCGGTGTTTATTAGTCTACTGGATGGTCCCCCACCGGCTCCGGAGGCGAATCGGCCACGCGCTGGCCGGCCAGGTTCGGATCGATCTTGTAGTCGCCGGCGGATCCGGCGGTTTCGCGAGACAAATTCCGATCGCTCAGCCACTGTTCCAGTGAAGGCCGCAGCGAGGTACAGCCGGTCAGAAAGTCCAAAGATACCTGGAAATAACGTGCCAGCCGGATGATGGTATCCAGGTCCGGCGTTCGTTTGCCCAGTTCATAATGCGTATAGGTCACACGCGGCACCAGGATTTCCCGGGCCAGCTCTAACTGAGTCATATGCCGTTCCTGTCGTAACAGGAGCAGTCGCTGCGGCAGCAGATTAGACATTCCAGCCAACACCTCTTGAAACCATTATACCGATTTAATGTAGCTATATGCAACAACCGCAGCCGTCGCGGAGACGGTTATCGTCCGAAGTCGCGAAAAGTTACGCAAAGAGGCGCGGATCTTGACAATGTTGCATATCGCGACTATTATAGAAATAAAAACAGGAACAGGATCAGGAGGCGACCCATGCGCAAATGGCTGGTAGATAGAAGAAAGAACCGGGGGATGACCCAGATGGACATTGCTGCCAAGGCAGGTATTTCCCGGGCGTATTATACACAGCTGGAAACCGGGCAGCGCGATCCTTCGATCAAAGTGGCCATCCGGCTGGCGGAAATCCTGGATCTGGAGTGGACTTGGTTTTATGAAAAGCATATGACCAGCCGGTCTGAACAATCTGCTTATCTTTAATAGAAGTCTGTCATCCTTCATATCATACTTCCTGGCGGCAGGATTTTATGCGGCATGATATAATAATTCAGGATCATGTGTATTAATGGAGTCCAGATTATCTGGTCCTTGCCGATATTCTGAACAGGATAAAAGTAGGTGGAACCCATGTCGCAAATGACCAACAACAGGCGCAGCCGCGCCATTCGCCGCATTGTGGCGGTTTTCCTGATCATGGTGGCAATCCCTGCCGCCTGGCTGATCTATGTGCGAACGCGGAACCGCTCGCCGGAAGTTCGTGCCGCGGTTCTCAGCCAGGGAAACATTACCAGCGTCATGACCATCACGACGGTCATCCGACCCGGAGCCATTCAGAAAACCAGCGTTGGCAGGCAGCTGGTCAACCAGGTGCATGTACAATTGGGCGATCAGGTCGAAAAGGGCGATCCGCTGATTACCTTTGATCTGCAGGAATTTGAGGACCAACTGGCTGCCGCTGCAGAATTGAGGGAGCAGGCCGAAGCCGCCGCCGAAAAAGCGGCCGAGCTTGTCGGATCCCAGAGCGACGATTCCCAGCAGTCGCTGGCTGACCTGCAAAAGCAGCTGAGCCGGCTTTCCGCCGGACTGTCCGGCGCGACCAGCGCGCTGGCGAAGCTCAACAATGCCAGCCCGGCCGAACTGGTTATCCAGGAAGATCTCGCAGAGGCCCTGGCAGAGCAGCTGGCGGCGATCGATCCGGAATCCCCAGATGCGCCGGCGGAGCTGCGGCAGTTACTGGAAACCCTGACGGCAGGGATTCAAATCAGCGGCGGCGAGACCTATCAGGAGCAATTGTCGGCTCTGGGCCAGAATGTCAGCAAAATGAGCAGCTCACTGAGCGGCCTGACCGGCAGTCTGGGCAATGCCGACCTGGCTGCCTTGCTCAGCGGCGGAGCCGCAAGCCAGCTGTCCGGCCTGGTGACCTCGGCGCAAACGGCAGTCGCCCAGGCTGCCCAGGCGGAGGAGCTCGCCAGGCAGGCCCTGGAAGCGGCGGTTGAAGTCATTTATGCTGAAACAGACGGCATCGTTGCGCAGATCAATGCCGTAAAAGGCCAATATGCCGGCACCGCCGGCACTTCGCTGAACAGCTCGATCAGCAGTTCTCTTGGCAGCCTGCTGGGCAGCTCCGGCACAGGATCTCTAGGCAGCCTGACGTCCAGCCAGACACCGGTCGTCGTCATTTACGACAACACCCGCCCCAAGGCCTTTTTTCAGGCCAACCGTTATGACTCCGCCAAACTGGCAGTCGGCATGCCGGTCACATACCGGCAGGACAACCAGACCTGGACCGGCCAGATCACCTATAAAGCCCGCATCGCCAGCAACATGGACTTTGGCGGCAGCTCCGGCGACAGCCTGCTGGGCAGCGTATCTTCGGCCAGCGGACTCTCCGCCGAGCCAATGATCGATCTCGAGATGAGCCTTGAAGGGGAGGGCCTGACCCAACTGACCCTGGGTTTCAACCTCGATGCCGAAATCCAGACCGCTTCGGCGGAAGATGTGCTGCTGCTGCCGGCGGAGGCCATGAAAAAAGAACTCGGCGAGTACTATGTCTTTGTCATCGATTCCGCCGGGAAACTCAGCCGGCGAGCCTTTGTACCCGGCATCCAGTCGGAACTCTTTGCCGAAGTGCTTTCCGGCCTGCAGGCCGGCGACAGGGTCGTGCTCAATCCGACCAATGACCTGCGCGACGGCATGGCTGTGCGAGTGATCGCCGATGGATGATTCCCGCAAGCCCTCCGTGATCACGGTGCGCGATGTCTGGAAAACATACCGGACTGGCCAGGTGGAGTACACTGCGCTCAAAGGGATCAGCCTGGATATCGGTCCGGGTGAATTTACCGCTGTCATGGGGCCCTCGGGATCCGGCAAATCCACCCTGATGAATATAATCGGCTGCCTGGACCGCAAGGACACCGGGTCTTATGTCCTGAATGGAACCAGCATTGCGGAGCTCGCGGCCAATGATCTTGCCTATATCCGCAACCGGGAAATTGGCTTTGTCTTCCAGTCCTTCAATCTTCTGCCCAAACTCAACCTGCAGGAAAACATCGAACTGCCGATGATTTATGCCGATGTCAGCCGCCGCGAACGGACCAGCCGCGCCCGGGCCGCTCTGGAGGCGGTCGGGCTGGCGCCCTGGTCCCGGCACCGTCCGAACGAAATCTCCGGCGGCCAGAAGCAGCGCGTNNGACGAACCGACCGGCAACCTCGACAGCCAGTCTTCGCAGGAAATCATGAAGATATTCCGGCAGCTGAACGAAGACGGGGCGACCATTCTCCTGATCACCCATGAAGCGGAAATTGCCGCCTATGCCCGTCGGATCATCGAGATCCGCGACGGACGGATTGTCGCGGACAGCAGCGGCCGCAACGCCCCGACCCATGAACCGGCCCGGCCGCAGCCCGAGCCCGGGCCTGAGCCTGAACTCGGGCAGGGGGGCTGAAGCATGTTTTGGGAAAGCCTGAAAATGGCCGTCAGCAGCTTGCTGGCCAACAAAATGCGCGCCTTGCTGACCATGCTCGGGATCATTGTCGGCATCGCTTCGGTCATTGCCATCGTTTCCCTCGGGGAAGGCGGCAAGAACGAGGTGCTCGGGCAATTCGACCAGATCGGCGCCGCCACGGTCATGGTCAGCGTCCGGTCCAGTGCTGCCCAGGCTTCGGATTATATCACCGAAAGCGACCTGGAAGCCATCCGCGGCCGGTCCGACCTGATCAAACATGTGACCGCATCGCTACAGACCATAGCCAGCGCCGCATCTGAGGAGAAAAAGAGCCGGATATACCTGGCAGCGATCGATGCCGAATACACCAGTTTTTCCGACATCGACCTGGTGCACGGCCGGCTATTTACGGAAATCGAATACACCGATGGCCGTGCGTCTGTTATCATCGACAAGACCGGCGCCAACAACCTGTTCGGCCGCGAGAACGCAGTCGGTGAAACCATGACGCTGCAGGACAGCGGCAAGCTGCTGCACGTGACGGTCATCGGCGTCTGCGAATCAGTCACCTCGCAGATGACCAGCCTGATGGCCAGCTATGGCATGGATACTGGAGATACCTCCCGCATTCCGTTCTTTGTCTACCTCCCGATCAAATCGGCTCAGAAGCTGATCGGTGAGACCACCCAGCTTTCCACGATCAGCATCATGGCGACATCGGCAGAAAATGCTGACGACGCTGCGGCCGCGGTCGTCAGGCAGCTCGAGATGCGCCACGGCAACAGCGGCCGCGATATTTACCGGACACAGAACATGGCTTCGATACTCGACCAGATCAACAATGTGATCAACATCCTGACCGTATTCATCAGCGCCGTGGCGGCGATTTCGCTGCTGGTGGGCGGGATCGGGGTCATGAACATCATGCTGGNNATCGGCATCCGCAAGGCGATCGGCGCCACGACGACCGACATCATGCTTCAGTTCATGACCGAATCGGTGATCTTGACCCTGATCGGCGGCATCATCGGCATCATGGCCGGTTTCGGGCTGGCTTACGGCATTTCCTGGGCGGTGCGCGATATCGGAACCATTATCCCGGTCCTGAGAATCGAGACAATCCTGGTCGCGGTCCTGTTCTCGAGTTCGGTCGGCCTGTTTTTTGGCATCTATCCGGCGCGCAAGGCCGCCGGCCTGGATCCGATCGACGCGTTGCGATATGAATAATGATTCAAGCTGGGGTATTGCGGCCGGAGCAAACGTGACTTGCGGGCGGACCTCAGGTCGCGGCGTTTTTGAATTGCTTCCGGTATTGCTTCGGGCTGAGTCCGGTCGCATGCTTGAAAAAGGTTGTGAAACTGCACTCGGCGGTATAGCCGATCCGTTCCGATATCGACCCGATCGGCAGATCCGTATTGACCAGCATGTCCTTGATGTGCTCGATCTGCGCCTCCATGTGCTTCTGCTTGAAAGTCATGTTGTATTTTGCTTTCAGAATGCGGTTCAGCTGGCTTTTGCTGATCTGGATCAGCTGGCATAAATCCTGCGGCGTGGCCTTATAGTAGTAATTCAAATCGAAAAAGTTGTCGATGATGTTGATTCGGCTCGCTTTGTTGGGTTGAGTCGCCGTGACATTGAATTTCTGTTCGCTTGCCGCGGCGTATTCCCGGATTACCGCGATGAACAGCAGGGAAAACAGATGCTGGATATTGGAATAATACCCCAGGTTCCGGCGGAGCAGCTCGGATTGGATCGCCTCAATTTGCGGCCTGATGCGGCTGAGGTTTTTCGAATTGAAGAACCTGATGCTGGACAAAAAATAGATGAACCTTTTGGCCTCGTCTTCCGAATAGCCGCCATAGGGGCGGTTGTCGATGTCAAAACTGAACTTGAAGCACAGACGCTGCAGCGGATCGGCAGCCGAACCCTTCAGCATGTGA
>DOFA01000028.1 GCA_003532195.1 Clostridiales bacterium | reverse complement strand
GGTGTCCGGCACGGTCAGCAAGGTGAAAATACCCGGCAGGTCCATGCCTTCCAGCGGCAGCCGCCGGGGTTCGGCGCCAGGCGACAAGATCAGCTTGTCATAGCTCTCCTGATATTCGAGCCCCCGCTTGTAATCGTGTACGGTGACTTGTTTTGCCGTCCGGTCGATGCGGGTCACTTCCGACCAGACGCGCACATCCAGGTTGAAACGCGATCGCATGGCTTCCGGAGTCTGCACCAGCAGTTTTTCCCGGTCCTTGATCACATCGCCGACATAGTAAGGTAAGCCGCAATTGGCATAGGAAATAAATTCGCCTTTTTCGAAGAGGATAATCTCCGCCTGCTCATCCAGGCGCCGGAGTCTGGCCGCCGCCGAAGCGCCGCCGGCAACACCGCCAACAATCAATATCTTCATGTTCATCACCTCATAACCAAGCATATCAGGGCTAACCCGATACTTCCGTGACAATGTTACCGCAACAGAGTCACCGCTTGGTTTGAGACAAGGTTTTAACGTTTATGCTGATGAATCCAGGCCAGTAAACCCTCATACTGCAGGCTTCCATGGGCAACGGACAGCCCGGCATGCACCACATCATCGTTACTGCAATCCAAATGAATGCCATTGACTTCGAGAAAGGTCAGCATGATATACATGCCGATTCTTTTGTTGCCATCGACAAAGGCATGGTTGGAGATCAGCGAACAGCCGATGCGCGCTCCTTTTTCCTCTTTCGACGGATAAAGTTCATTACCGTCCCAGGTTGCGAACGCGCTGGCCAAAGCGCTGTCGAGCAAGCCAAAATCACGCACTTCATTCGCGCCGCCGGTTTCGGCAATGATCATCTGATGCAGAAGAAGCACCTTTTCTTCGGAAAACCGAATCATTTGGCCAATTCCGCAAATGCGGTCTTATACTTCTTCAAAACACGTGCGGCAACGATATCGATCTTCTCATCGTCTGACAAGTCAAAATATGGTGTGCTGTTAACATCAATCAGCATATATTTCGGTCGATTGTTCTTAAAGATCACCGCTTGCCCGACGGCGTCCACAAGGCGCGTCACACGCGAAAAATTCTGGTTCGCTTCCGTAACGGATATGATGTTTTCAGTATCAACGATCATGTTCAACCCTCCCAATAACGATTATACACCGAATATAGGTATAATTCTACCTATTTGTCAATCCTTCGGAAAACATGACGGACCTCCTGTCTTAGTGTCCAGGATTTCGTCCGCACCCCCCCTTGTAAAAAAAATATTACTCGATAACCTGCAGCCAGAGGCTTTTCAAATAATGGGATTCCGGGTAGCCGGCCAGAACCGGATGGTCGTAATCCTGGCGCCGGACATCAAGAATCCGGACCAGGCGCCTGGCGTCGCGGGCGGCGGACAGGACGGTTGCCAGAAACAGATCCTCTGGCATATGGAATGAACAGGAGTGCGTCACCAGGATGCCGCCAGGCGGCAGCAGGCGGAAAGCGCTCAAATTGATTTCTTTGTAACCGCGGATGGCGGCCGCCAGGGCGGCGTGGCTTTTCGCGAAAGCCGGCGGGTCGAGCACGACGACATCGAACCGGTCCTGGCGGCGGACCGCATCACGCAGATAATCAAAGGCATTGGCGGCGACCCAAGTGATCCGGTCAGCCAATTGATTGCCGGCGGCGTTTTCCGCGGCCAGGGNNCCAGGGCGAGGGCGCTTGCCGATATGTCGACGGCCGTGACCTGGGCGGCGCCGCCGGCAGCAGCATTCAGGGCAAATCCGCCGATATAGCAGAAACAGTCCAGGACTGTTTTATCGCATACCAGCGGCCGCAAGGCGGCATGGTTGGCTTTCTGGTCGAGAAAACAGCCGGTTTTCTGCCCGCCGCCCAAGTCGGCTTTAATCCGCAGTCCGTTCTCCAGGATCCTGACCTGTCCGGGATCCGTACCATAATAAACGCGCCGGTAAAGGGGCAAGCCCTCTTTCTCCCGGATGGGTTCTTCATTTTGCAGGATGAGGTTGGCCGGATGCAACTCCTCAATCAAGGTTTCGGCAATCACTGTCAGCCAGGATTCCATACCCAGCGAAAGAATTTGCAGGACAATCGTATCGGCGAACTGATCAGCAATCACACCCGGCAGACGGTCCGCTTCGGCAAAAATAAGCCGGCGGCTGTCCGTATCCGGTTTGTTGAAGCGGACCCGGAAGGCGATAGCCTCGCGGACCCGCCCGCGGATCAGCTGCTCATCGATCGGTTCGTGCCGGTGGGTCAGCAGACGGACGATAATCATCGACGCCGGATTATAGACCCCGGCGCCCAGATAATGACGGCGAGAATCCGCCACCTCAACCAGGCCGCCGGGTTCCGGACCCTCAGAGCCCGTACCCTCCCAGGAATTGCCGGCGACCTGTGTCCGGTATACCCAGGGATGCCCCTCGGCGATCCGCTTCTGGGCGCCGTCCTTTAAAAAGATCTGCCGCATGTCTCAGGTTCCCTGAGGCAAGCGGTAGATCAGGCGTTTCAGGCGGTATGTGATCCAGTCTTGAAATAATCGGTGCCAGCGGGGCAGCAAGGTGCGGTCAGCCGGATAAAACAAGCGTTGCAGGCGGGTGGCCAAGAACAGCGGATACAGGGTGCCGCCCTTGAATTTGCCGAGGAAGTTGACGATACCGGCGGCGCTGGAGGCGACATCCGCGGCGTCGCCCATCCGGGTCACTAAGATCAGTACATTACGGCGGGACGGCTTGTCGGATTGGCTGCGGATATAGCGAATGCTGTCCTGGAGAATCTGGTCGACCAGAAAAACATTCAAGGGCTCATGCTGCAAGATGATGACGCGGTCATGGTGGCGGCGGTTGAACAGCCCGGTTGGGCGGGAACGGCGATAAATCCGCCCGATCTGCAGGTTTTCGGCTTCCAGCCGGTAATGGGCCTGCAGCAGGGATTGTTCGAGATCCACCAGCAAGGATTCCTCGGGTATGCTCCGATTGCGCAGTCGGTAACGGAATCGCCGCATCAGCCGTTTCAGGCTGGTCGGATTGCCTGGGTCATATCGCTCCAGATCATAGGTTGACAGAACATGGCGCACCGTGATCAGAATCAGCAAGATATAAACGGCTGCGATAATCCAGCGGATCAGGCGGACCAGTTCCGAGTCCGCAACCTTGGGAACATCCGGGATCAACTGAAACAGCCAGTACAATAGGACTCCCAGAACCAGAAGATAAAATATCGGCAGCAGAACATCCCTGCGCAACCAGTGCCGTCCAGTCATCAACAATCCTCCCAGGCAACAATCATCCGCAGAGCTATTTTACCACACTTTTCCGGTCAGATATAATCCGGCTGCTGGCTGGCCGATGCCGGCGTGATATTCGATGGTATGTCCTCCTCCAGGGTGACCAGAATCTCCATCTCCTCACCTTCGCGGACGATCGTCAGCGCGATGACATCGCCGGGTTTCAGATTGTTCTTAATCTCCTTGAGTTTATCAGTGGTCAGGACTTCCTGGCCATCGACGGCGATAATGATATCCTCTGCCTGCAGACCGGCTTTATCGGCAGCACTGCGCGGCTCAACTTCATAAATATAGATGCCTTCGGGAATTTTGTAATGGTCGGCCATCTGGGCGTTGATGTCCTGGGTGATAATGCCGATCTTGGTCCGCCCGGTGACATATCCGTTTTGAATCAGGCTTTCAATGATCGGTTTGGCGTCGTTGATCGGAATGGCGAATCCCAGGCCCTCGACATTTTCGCCGCCGCTTTTAGCCGTATTGATGGCAATCACTTCACCAAAAGAGTTGAACAAGGCGCCGCCGGAATTGCCGGAATTGATCGCCGCGTCAGTCTGCAGCAAGTTCAGCGTTTCGTCGTCGATGGTGATCTGCCGGTCCAGGGCGCTGATGATGCCGGCGGTCACCGTGCCGCTCAGCTCGCCAAGCGGATTGCCGATCGCCACGGCCAGCTCGCCGACCACCAGATCGTCGGAATCGCCCAGATATACGGTCGGGAAATCCGAGCCGCTGATTTTAATCACGGCAACGTCGTTCTGGCTGTCGGCGCCGACCAATTCGGCGTCATAAATCTCGCCGCTGTCCAGTACAACCGTGATGACGCTGGCGCCGGCGATGACATGGTTATTGGTGACAATATAGCCGTCTCCAGTGATGATAAAGCCGGATCCGGCTGCCTGATATTTACCGGTGTTGCCGAAAAGGTCGGTCATGGATACTTCGGTGTTGATCGCCACGACAGCCGGTTTGCCCTGGGCGGCAATGTCCATGATCGACAGGGCTTTGCGGTCGCTGTCGCTGCGGGTGGCGGCGTCGGCAATACTCCAGAATTTGTCGGTGACTGAACCTGACGGGGAGCTGCTGGCGGTTGTTCCGGCTGTCGGCTGGGTTGTCGCCGCGGTTTGCGTGGTTTGACCGGCTTCGGCGGTCGTTGCCGGCTGATTCTGGTTCTTCATGTAGGTAAAAACAATCCCGCCGGTTATCGCCGAGAAAATCACGATGGCAGCCATGACAAGTGCGGCAAAGCCAACGATGCGGGTGGCGGAGTTTTTTGACGGCGGCTTTCCGGCTGGAGGTTGTCCGCCTGGCGCCGGCGGCTGCCAGCTATAATTCTGATTTGGATAGACGTAACTTTCATTTCCGGGGCCGCGTTCCGGCCCATTTGGATTCTGGATAGGTTTTTCTTCAAACGGATCCATGCTGATCCCCTCTTTCCTTTTTCGCTGCAGCCCGGCCGGCAGCACAGCCCAAGCCCGGCTGACAATCTTCCATATCTGTTCTACTTCCTTTATACACCCTTTCTTTGGAGCATACAGGGAGAAATTGCAAATAATTTGGGGTATTTTATGACGAAACTGTGACATCAGCCAGTCCATTTGCCTTGTTAACGCCCTGATCCGCCGCCATTTGTCTCAACTATTCCGGCGACAGAAAGTTGCCGATAATTTTTGCCGGTAATTCCGGCCGTAATCTTTGCTCCTTTTTGCTTTTTATGATAGACTGACTGTTATCATCATTTGTTTTCGGGAAGTGAGGCTTCTGATCATGCACCGACTCCCGCTGGCGCCTGAGGGTCTGGTTTACATCCTGGCCGGTCTGGTCTGCACCGCGATATTGTTTTTGATCTGGCCCTGGTTGGCGCTTGCCGGCGCTGTTCTTACCCTGTTTGTAACGTTTTTCTTTCGCAATCCGCGCCGCAGCGGTCCGGAAATGCCCGACGCCATACTCAGTCCGGCTGACGGCCGGGTTATGGCCATTACCGCTCTCGATTATGATGAATTTATTCAGGGGCCGGCCGTCCGAATCATTATTTTCCTCTCGCTTTTCAACGTTCATATCAACCGAGCGCCCATGTCGGGAACCGTCGATTGGCGCCAATACCGCCCCGGCCGCTACCTGCCGGCTTTCAAGAGCCACGCTTCGGATATCAACGAGCGCAATTCCATCGGGATCCGGCAGGGCAGCCGGCGAATTGTCGTGCACCAGATCACCGGATTCATCGCCCGCCGCATCGTCTGCGATGTGCGCCCGGGCGACCTGCTGGCGCAGCGGCAGCGTTTTGGCATGATCCGCTTTGGGTCCGGCACAGAACTGGTTCTTCCGGCCGGACTGCCGGTCGCCGTTCAGCCTGGCTGCCGGGTTAAAGGCGGGATGACCGTCCTGGCGCAATTCACTCCAGATCATGAGGTGCTTCATGCTGCGCAAGAATCTGCCTAATCTCTTAACGATCATCAATCTGACCTTTGGCATGCTGGCCATCCTGGTTGTCGCCTCGGCTGACCATGCCAACCTGGTCAGTCGCGGCAACGATGTCAATCTGATTTACTACAGCTGCCTCTTCGTCATGATTGCCGCGCTGACCGACCGTTTCGACGGCAAACTGGCCCGCCATCTGGGTGTGGCCAGCGATCTGGGCAAGCAGCTGGACTCCTTGTCCGACCTGGTCTCTTTTGGCGTCGCCCCGGCACTGATCGCCTGGAAGCTTAACCATATGTCCGCCTTCCTGCTCCTGCCTCTGGGCGAACCGCTGGCCTATGCGATCGCTGTGATTTTCCCGGTCGCCGGAGCAATCCGGCTGGCCAAATATAATTTGCAGAGCGACCCCTCGGTATTTCGCGGCATTCCGATCACTTTAGCCGGTTCGATCCTGACTTTGCTCAATCTGTTCAACACCTTCATGTTCCTGAAAGACCGATTCACCCGGGTCAATATGATCAGCGGCATGATCTTGATGGTCGTGCTTTCGCTCTTGATGGTCAGTAAAATTCCAATCCGGAAAATATAAGGTTGCTGCGCGGGGTGGGAAAGTTGAATTCTGTTTTACTCGACTTCCCGGATCAGGGCAAGCCTGGCCAGCATATCGATGCCGCGCTGGATCAGTTTCAAGGCGGCCAGGTAAATGATCGGGATCAACGTAGCCAGCAGCAGGCCGCCGACAAAAGTCAGGACAATCAGCAAGCCGCCGGAGACGATGCCCAGCAGCATGCCCAGCCCTTCGCCGACTTCGGCGAAATAATCCGTTGTCTTGGCAATGGTCTGGTTGATGTATTCGAGAATATCCTGCGGCAGGGCGTCCAGGTCCAATGAGTATTTCGGCAGCAGATACTGGAACAAAGCCAGGAAGGCCATGCCGAACTTGAGGATTTCCAGAAGCAAGATCAAGATTTTCAGGAAAAAATTCAGGCGGTAGTAATATCGTCCGGCAAACGGCGACCCTAACGCGATGACTATGGCAATCAGGATCGGCAGATAATGGGGCATGCCCATCCAGGACGGAGCCTTTTCCGGAAACGCCAGCATCCAGGCGAAAACAGCGCAGGCGATCCAGCCAATCAGCCAGTAAAATCCCGCATGGCGCCGGGTTTCGTACTCGGTGTCACTCCAGATTGGGCCTAATAAAAAGCCTTCCAGAAAATCCATAGCTGCCCCCTGCCTCTATTGCCTGTTGCCATTTTAACAGAAACAACCCCTTTGGTAAACCATTTGAGTTATTTTGTCCGACCCGTTACCAGCTGCCGGATCGAATCATAGATGAAATGGCACATGGCTGAGTTTCTCGATTTTTTTACGTAAAATCAACCAATTGGGCTGGTCGGCATCCTGCGTTTCCAGGACAAGCTGATTGTCCGGCCAGCTGACGGTCAGCTTCAGGTTATGCCGGACCAGCGGCCCGACCGGCGCCGATGAATCCGCCAGAAGGTCCGGCGCATCGAGAAGGCCGGAGGACTTAATCAGCGAACGGATTTCCCCGATCTGCTCATCGGTCAGGGAACGGACAAAGTTGTTGCACCATTGCCGGCTTTCCCGCCAAACCATGATATGCTGCCGGAAATTGAGGCTGACCGAAAGACAGCCCTTGCGATAGACATTCAATTCGCAATCCAAAGCTTGTATTTCTTCGATTGTCACCTGGATCCGCACTGTCATTTTAGTTTTTCATCACGACGCCCTGGACGACGTCGGCCACATCTTCACAGGCATCCAGCACATTCTCCATGTAATCAAACAGGTCTTTCCATTTGATAACTTCCCGAACATCGCCTTCATTCAGGAACAGCTGCTTGACCACATCGCGATACAGGCGGTCGCCTTCCTCTTCAATGGTATTGACGTTCATAACCAGTTCATGGATCTGGGTTTTATTCTTTTTATAGTTCTTAAAGGCGGCTATCAGTTCGGTGAGCATCTTGGTCGCCTTTTCCAGCAGCAAGCCCATCTGGATGGCTTCCGGGCGGACTTGCCGAATGCTGAACATATCCAGGCCATTGGACACATCTTCGATTAGATCGGTGATGTCGTCGATCTTCTTGATCAGATAGTAGATGTCGTCGCGGTCGATCGGCGTGATAAAGGCGACGTTCAAGGCCGCGAACATATGGTGGCCTTCGCGGTCGGCACAGTGCTCGAGATCGTGGATGGCGTTTGCCTTGCGGGAAACATCCTGGTAGTCGGTCAGCAGGTCGTTGAGCAGGCGGGCCGTTTCGTAAGCATACTGGGTTGTTATCAGCAGGCTGTCAAAAAAATTCAGTTCGGATTTGCGTGCCATAATTGATTTCTCCTTTTAGTGCGTGTATTTAGAAAATGATCAGGCATAGCTTGGCCATCAGGTAACTGAGCAGGGCGCATCCCGGAAAAGTCAACACCCAGGCCGTCACCATTTCCTTGACGATGCCCCAGTTGACGGAAGTGATGCGGCGGGCGGAACCGACGCCCATGATGGCGGTGGTCTTGGTATGGGTCGTGCTGACCGGAAGGCCGGTCAGGGAACAGAACAGCAGCACGCTGGCCGCAGCCAGGTCGGCGGCGAAGCCCTGGTGGCGTTCGAGCTTGACCATGTCCATACCAACCGCCTTGATGATCCGGTATCCGCCGGCTGAGGTTCCCAGGCCCATGACGACCGAGCAGAGGATGATCAGCCACCATTTAATATCGAAAGCGCCTTCGGAATTTTTACTGGCCGCGCCGTTGAGAAACAGGGCCAGCATGAAAACACCCATAAATTTCTGGCCGTCCTGGGCGCCGTGCATGAAGGCCATGCAGCCGGCGCCGAATATCTGGCCGCGGGTAAAAAAGCGGTCCGCAATCGCACGTTTGACCGGCCGGAATATCACAACCAGCAGCTTCGAAAACAGAAAACCGCTGGAAAAGCCGAGGATGGAGGAGGCGCCGAGACCGATCAGCACCTTCGACCATTCGCCGGGCACGATCGCGTCAAAACCATTGCCCAGGGCAATCGCGCCGCCGGTGATGCCGGCGATCAGGGCATGGCTTTCGCTGGTTGGGATGCCGAAATACCAGGCTGCCGTCGCCCAGACGACAATCGCGAACATCGAGGCGGCCAGCACGATCAGGGCCTGATTGCTTGTATCCCCTTCAAACCGAACCATTTTGGTCATCGTGTCAGCAACTTCCGAACTGACGAGCGTCATGAATCCGGCGCCAATGGTATTCAAAATGATGGCCATGATCACCGCTGCCCGGGGTGACATGCAGCGGGTCGAAACGACTGTGGCGATCGCGTTCGGCGCGTCGGTCCAGCCATTGACAAATATGACGCCTAGCACCAGGGCCACACTGACAATTAATGCTACTGATAATCCCATCCTCTAAATTCTCCTGCTTCCAGCCGATCCGGCTACTCTAATTCTACGCCCACAATGACATTCCCGCGGGTACCGATAACCAGGCGGTTGTTGAAGACCGCACAGGACGATTCGATATTGCCCGCACTTTCGCCGCCGTTTTTCGTCAGCTGCAAAACGCTGATCATGACGCCGGTCCTGCCGTCGACCAGATGCAGCTGGCCGGTGGAATCGGGAATCAGAATATACCCGTGGCCTTTTTCATCGTAAATGTCAACCGGCGAACTCCAGGAATACTGGGCCATCTTATACTCCCAGACAACAGAGCCGTCACTTTTGTCGTAGGCCACGAGACTGTTGCCGCTGTATATGCCGTTGGTCATGCAGAAACTGAAGATAACCAGGTCCTGCAGGTCCTTTTTCCCTATGACCGGCGTGCCCATAGCCCCGCCATTGATGTCGTCGCCGTTATCGGCGGCATTTTTCGTCCAGCAGGGATAGGAAGCTTGCCAAACAACCGCGCCAGTCAGGGCATCGATCTTGTATGCGACGGCCTGGCCCAGATAGTTGCCGATTGTATTTTTCTGCCAGTCGACTTCCGTGCCGGTATACAGCGCGACGTTGGTCCCGTTCTGCTCCAGAACCGGCGTCACGTCGGAATCATCGGCCAACTGCCGCGACCAGACCGGCGACAGCGCATTCAGGTCAACGCAGTTGAGGTTGCCGGAATTGTCGCTGAAAAAGCCGAGATGGTTATAGATGGCGATCGAGCTTTCAATACCATAGTTCGCCATGCCGGACATCGTGTAGCGATAGGTGGAAAACTCCGGCGCTATTGTCAGCTCTCCGGTTTGGCGGTCAAATGCCGTATTCATTTTCGCGGTGTAAATCATGCCGTTCTCGTTGGGATAGATCAGGGTGTCAGCGGCAGCGTCAAATATCGGCGAAGAATCGCAGGCGCCCCATTTGCTGCGATATGAATTTCCATCTGAGCATTCCTTGAAAAGCAGGAGCGACTGGTCGACCAGGTTATAGACCCGGAAGCCGATGCTGCTGTCGCTGCCGTTTTTGTCGCCCTGCCCGACATACAGGACCGGATAGCCGCGCGGATCAACGCAGGGCGTTCCCTTGATCGTCGCGCCGATTTTGATCGGATCCCGGGTCGGCGCCCCGTCGTCCAGGTCGTAGAAATAGACATTGCCGTCCATGGTGGCATAAATGACTTCGATCAGGTCGGGCTTGGCTTTTTTCTCGTCCTTGATGTTCATCAGGTTACGGACATCATCATCCCACTGCACCAGCAGCGGCTGACCGGTCCAGCCGGTCCCGGTCCAGGAAAAGCTCCAGGATGATGAGGACTTGCTGCCGACCGGTTTTTCCCAGACCTGACGCATGGTCCGGGCGGTCAGAGTGACCTGGCCGAAGGCCGGTGCATTGCGGAAATTCGTGCCGCGGAAAGTCAGCACGCCGGGAATCTGGTTGTAAAAAAGCGGGTTCAGCAGGGAGATCGGGCTCGGGCGGCTGTATGAGGACAACTTGCCGTACTGATTGTCAAAGATGGTGGAAACCAGGCCGCGCTCACCCGGCGAGCAGCCTTCGGCCGGTGTCCCCGCTTCCTGGGCCGCGAGTTCGACCTCCGGCAGAAGCTGTTCATTGGCGCTGGCCGGCGGCGGCGTCGGGGTCGGGGTAGCGGTCGGCAAGGCTTCGGTCGTGGTCTGGCCGGGCTGGCTGGCTGTGGTCTGGCCGGAAGTTGTCCCGGTGGTATCCGTCGTCCGGCCGGGCCAATAACGGTAAACAGCGGCCGCGGCCGTCGCAGCGATCAGGATCAGGGCCAGGGACAGCAAGAAATTCCGGGAGCCGCGGTCAGGACGGCGGGAGCGCCTCGAACGACGCGGGTTATCGTATCGGCGATCCTGCACATACAGGTTGCGGCCTGGGCTCATATTGGGTACCTCACCTTGACTGTCTTTGTATAATCAAAAAGTATTATACCACGCGACCGGCAGTTTACAAAATCAAATCTGCCGGCAAGCTCTCCGCCTGGTTTTCCGTGAACCCGGGATTCTCCCGGTTACCCGGAAAAATCCCCGGCCGGATCCCCGGCGATCAATTCCCGGACGAGAGCTGCGGTTTGCACCAGATCGGCGACGCGGATATATTCCTGGCAGGAATGAACCTGCATCATACCGCAGGAAATGACGATGCCTTCGATACCATTCAGAACCAGGACATTGTTGTCGCTGCCGCCGCCGGTTGTGATCAGATGGACTGGCAGGCCCATTTTCCGGCAGGCGCGGGTAAATCGCTTGACAACCGGGCTTTCCGGCGAGATCCGGTAAGGTTGATAGGATGTTGATTGCTGAATCTGCAGCCGGGCGCCTGTCTCGCGGGCGCCCTGCTCCATGCAGCCGCACAGGTGCGCGACCTGCTGCTCCAGTTTTTCAATGCTGAGCGAACGGCATTCGGCTGTCACCCGGCAGTAGTCGGCGACGACATTGGTCTCGCCGCCGCCGCTGATCAGGCCGATATTGGCTGTCGTGTCCGCGTCGACCCGGCCGAGCTTCATGCGGGCGATCCCGGCCGCGGCCGCCCGGATGGCGCTGATGCCCGTTTCCGGAGCGATGCCGGCATGCGCGGCCTGGCCGAAGACTTCAAAAACCAGGGCGACATGGCCGGGAGCCTGGAGGATGGCCGTTCCCGGCTGGCCGCAGGTATCCAGAACATAGGCTTCCCGCGCCGAGAGACGGCTAAATTCGGCTTGGTTGATCCCGAGCAGGTGTTTTTCTTCGGCGACAGACAGCAGGATCTCGACCGTGCGGTGCGGCGTCCGGTCTTCGCGAAGGGATTGGATGGCTTCAATGACCGCTGTCAGGCCGGCCAGGTCATCGGCGCCGAGAATGGTTTCCCCGTTGCTGCGGATGATCTTGTCGCTGCCGATAACCGCTTCCTTGCCCAGGCAAGGATCAACGGTATCCAGGTGCACCCCGAACAGCAGGGCGGGCCCCGGCATGCTTCCGGGCAGGCAGGCATAGAGGTTGTTGCAGTTGCCGCCCAGCTCTTCGCCGGCGTTGTCCTCAGATACCCGACAGCCCAGGTCGTTCAGGATCACACTGACCTGATCCGCCATCGCCCGCTCCCGCAAGGATGGCGCGTCAATAGCGACCAGCCGGCAGAATAAGTCGACCAATCTTTGTTCTCGAATCATCCGATCACCTCGTTTGGGTTGTTAAAGTACAGGCTTGCCTGCAGCATTTCTGGAAATCCCTGCTGCCGCAGCGTTTCATAGGCCATCACAGCGACGGCGTTGGACAGGTTCAGGGAACGGCGGCCGGCAAGCATGGGGATCCGCAGGCAGCGCTCCGGATGCGCCATCAAGAGCGATTCTGGAAGGCCCTTGGTTTCTTTACCGAAAACGAGCAAAATATCGCCGCCATAATCTGCTTCCGTATAAACCCTGCCGCCTTTGGTGGTGGCGTAATAGATTTTTTTGCCATTTTCCTGTCCGCGCAGCAAGGTATCGATGTCCGGCCACAAGGTCAGATCAAGGTCGAACCAGTAATCCAGGCCGGCGCGCTTGAGATGCCGGTTATCGATGGAAAATCCCAGCGGCTCGACCAGGTGCAGCCGGGCGCCGACAGCGACGCAAGTACGGGCGATATTGCCGGTGTTTTGCGGTATTTCCGGTTCGACCAGGGCAATTTCAAGGCTCACCGCCATTTTCCCCCTTTGGATTCAATAATTCCGCCGCCAGGTTTTCCAGGCGTTTCAACCGATGGTTCATTCCGGATTTTCCCAGCTTCGGCTCCATCATTTCGCCTAATTCCTTCAAGGAAAGGTCCGGATGGTCCAGGCGGATTTCCGCGGCCTGCTGCAGATCCGGAGGCAGCAAGCCCCAGGTTTCCGGTTCGCGGATCCGGCTGATCAGTTCCAGCTGGCGGGCCGAGGTGTTGGCGATCCGCTGGATGTTGGCGCTGTCGCAATTAACGACCCGGTTGACGCTGTTGCGCATCTCCTTCTCAACCCGCAGCGATTCAAAGGCCAGCAGCGAATGGTGAGCGCCGGTCTGGAGGAGGAATTCAGCTAGAAACTGGCCTTCCTTGATGTAGACAATATGGCAGCCGTGCCGGATCAGCATCCCGGTCCGGATCGCCATATGGCCCAGCAGGCCGATAGCCATACGGGCGGCGCCGCTTTGCCGGATCGAGAATTCCAGGTGATAAGAAACTTCCGGCTGGCTGATTGATCCGCCGACCAGGAACAAAGCCCGCAGGATCGCCTGCCGGCAACACGCCGGCAAGGACTCCGGCGCCGGCGCCAGTTCCAGCGCCGGCGGCGGCTGACTCCCCGGCAAATCCGGCAGCGGTCCTGCCCGGCTGCCGGCCGGGTCAAAGCCAAAAAGCTCGATCATATCCTGGCTAAGCGCCCGATACAGCACCGGATCGGCAATATTCAAGGTCAGCCACTCGCGGCCGGCCTGCCAGCATACCTCAGACCGGTACTGCTCCCGGATCAGGCGGGTCAGCCTGGCAGCACACCCCTGATGGGCGGTGGTCAGCGCCATGGTTTGCCCGGAAAACCGGGCTGCGCCGTAAAACGCCGCGCCGATCTCTGCCCGCCGGCAGCACGCGTCCGCGCAGGCCGCCAGACTTAGTTCATCTTTGACCTGATGGGAAAATGTCAAAGGTTTTTGCTTCATACGGCGGATCCGTAAGCCTTTTTGCTTCTTGCGGCCGGCTTGTCCGCGCAGTTCAGATGATTTAAAGCCAGGCTCAGCACCGAGCGGGCCAAAATCGTATGGTCGTGGCGGATCGCGCCGTTATTGACACAAGCCAGCGGCGCTTCAACCATTTTCGTGCCGAGGATTTCCACCGATCCCCTTTCGGCCAGGACCGGCACCGCGCTCTCCAGCTGATAGCGATTGATCAGCTGACGGTCGATCCAGGCGTTGTTGACAATGCAGTAATCAACAAATCCCCTGGCTGTCTGGCGTTGGGCATGCTTGAGCAGAGCCGCCAGATGCCGGGCCGCATCATAACCCATCGTTTCGGCCGGCTGGGTCATGATGTTGCAGACATAGATCCGCGGCGCCCGGCTCAGGGCGATCGCCTGGCAGATATCCGCAAACAGCAGGTTGGGGATGATGCTGGTATACAGGCTGCCGGGACCTATAACAATCACATCGGCCGCCTTCAGCGCTTCAACGGCTTCCGGAAGGGCAGTGGCGTCAGCCGGTTCCATGAACAGCTCGGCGATCTCATTGTCGGGCGTGGCATACCGGTGCCCGATGGCTGATTCGCCCTGTATGACCGTTCTGTCCGCCAGCCGGGCGCCGATTTGTATGTTTTGCAGGGAAACTGGCAGGACGCGCCCTTTGACTGCCAGAACCTTGGATACATTCCGGACTGCATCGCAAAAATTGCCGGAAATGCCGTTCATGGCCGCGATCAGCAAATTGCCGAAATTCTGGCCCTTCAGCCGGCCGTCATGGAAACGGAAATTCAACAGGTCGTTCATCAAAGGTTCCGTATCAGCTAAAGCCAGAATGCAGTTGCGGATATCTCCGGGCGGCAAAATCCCAAGATCCTCGCGCAGCATTCCCGATGAGCCGCCATTATCGGCGACGGTCACAATGGCTGCCAGGTGATTGGAATAGAGCTTCAGGCCGCGCAACAGCGTCGACAGGCCGGTGCCGCCGCCAATGACGGCGATCTTCAGGCCATCGGCCGGGTTTTTGGCGTATTGGATTATTTTCTCTTCAATCTGTGTCAGCATTCCGGCTTATTTCTCCTGCCCTGGTTTATTCGCAGCGAGGTTTGATCTGATCTTTTTCCAGATCCCGATGGTCGATGACCACCCGCAGATGGTTGTCGCGCAGGCGGTTGGCCAGGTCTTCCGCCAGCACGACCGAACGGTGGCGGCCGCCGGTGCAGCCGACGCCGATGGTCAGGCGGACGCGCCCCTCACGGATATAGTACGGTATTGCATATTCAAACAGTTTTTCCTGCATATCCATAAAAATCCGGGTTTCTTCAAAGGACATCACATAGTTGATGACCGGTTCGTCCAAACCGCAAAGAGGTTTCAGATCCGGCAGATAAAACGGATTGGGGATCAGGCGGACATCAATCACACAATCGCAGTCGACCGGTATGCCGTATTTGAAACCAAAAGACTGGATCAGGATCGTCATCCGTTCGTCGCGGTCAGTCATGGACAGCATGGCGTACAGCAGATTGCGCAGTTCGGTCGGAGTCAGGTTCGAGGTTTCGATCACATCCGCGGCAATGGCTTTGATGGGCATCAGCCGCTGCCTCTCGAGCTCGATGGCCTGGACAATGCCCCGGCCCTGGGCTAGCGGATGGTTGCGCCGGCTTTGCTTGTAGCGGTTGATCAAAACCTGATCGGTGGCGTCCAGAAAAATGATCCGATGGCTGACCGCCATCTGGTTTAATTTTTCAAGGGCGGGAATAATGCCGTCGAACAGCTCGAGACTGCGGACATCGATCACGAAAGCCACGCGGTTCATCTCCGCGATCGAAGACGAAAGGTTGCTGCGGGTGAAAGAGCTGACCAGATCCGGCAGCAGATCCGGAGGCATATTGTCAATGCAGAAAAAACCCATGTCTTCCAGGTAGTTGGCTGCCAGGCTTTTGCCGGCGCCCGACATGCCGGTCAGAATGATGATTTCCATTTTCCCGCTCCTCTCCGCTGCGATTGCCTTCTCTTATTCCTGCCAGTCGCCGACCAGGCGGATTTCCGGCTCCAGGTCGACGCCTGTCTGCTCGGTTACAGTCTGCCGGATCCGGCAGATCAGCTGCCAGACATCGCCTGCGCTCGCGCGGCCGCGGTTGATAATAAAACCGGCGTGTTTTTCGGATACTTCAGCCTCGCCGACCCGACACCCCTTCAGCCCGCAATCACTGATCAGCTTGCCGGCAAAATAGCCGGGCGGACGTTTGAAAACGCTCCCGGCGCTGGGCAAGTCAAGCGGCTGGGAAGCGCGCCGACGTGCGGCCATATCCGCCATCCGCCTCAGGATGTTTCGCGGATCGTCCGGCGCCAGCCTGATTTGCGAACGGTAGATCAGATAATCCTGATCGGAAAACATGCTTTTGCGATTGGCAAAATGGTGCTCCGGCTGGCTGATCCGCCGCAGCGTCAGGCAATCATCCAGATATTCGGTCCAGTCAATGATTTCCGCCATGCAGTGTTCATAAGCTCCGGCGTTCATCCAGACCGCACCGCCCATCGTCCCTGGTATTCCCGCGGCAAACTCTATTCCCGCCAAACCGTGATTTGCCGCGTAAGCCGCCGCGGCTGAGAGCTTCGTTCCGGCCTGCACCCGCAGTGTGTCGCCGTCTTGTTCGATGGCGGACAGGTTGTCGCCGAGAGCCAGGACGACGCCGCGGATACCCCGGTCCGCCACCAGGATGTTCGAGCCGTTGCCGATGTAAGTGCAGGGTACCCCCTGCGCCCGGCAGTAACGGAGGATCGCTGCGATCTCCTCCAGGCCGGCCGGCTCGCAATAGATGTCAGCCGGCCCGCCAATCCGGAACGTGGTGTGCTCCGACATCGGGACATCGGATCGGATGCGATCCGCCGCTTCCGGCAGCCTGCTGATCAACTCGGCTAATAACGTCATGTCAGTTTTCTCCAGTCATCCGGCCGGGGCGATTAATAGGTGTTCGGCCCGAAAACCCGGTCGGTCAAGGCCTTTGCCGCGTTGTAACCCATCTTCTTCTGGCGGAAATTGATCGCCGCCACTTCGACGATGATCGCCAGGTTCCGGCCTGGCCTAACCGGAATGGTGATGGAGGGGACATTGATGCCGAGGATATCGGTCGTTTCTTCATGGACGCCCAGCCGCTCATAGGTCTTCTTCTCGTTCCACAATTCCAGGTTGATGACAAAATCGACGTTTTCCTGCATCTTGACCGAAGAAACACCAAACAGCTCCTTGACATCCAGGATGCCGATGCCGCGAATTTCTATTAAATAGCGGATGATCTCCGGAGCCCTGCCCAGCAAAGTTTTATCTGAAACCCGGCGCACCTCGACCAGGTCGTCGGCGATCAGGCGGTGGCCGCGTTTGACGATTTCCAGGGCGGTTTCCGACTTGCCGACGCCGCTTTCGCCAAGAATCAGGATGCCTTCGCCGTAGACCTCGACCAGCACGCCGTGCAGGGATGTCCGGGGCGCCAGTTCCACATTCAGAAATTTGACCAGCGAGCTGGTGAAAGATGAGGTGATTTCAGCGGTCCGCAAGACCGGAATCGAATATTTCCGGGCCCATTCCAGAACTTCCGGCATCGCCTGGTGGTTTCTGGTCAGAACCAGGCAGGGAATGCCTTTCGCAAACAGCGCGTCCAGACGCCCCAACCGTTCCGAAGCATTCAGCCGGCCGAGAAAAGCCGTTTCCATATTGCCCAGGACTTGAATGCGGTCCGGTCCGAAATGGTCGAAATAGCCCGCCAGCTGCAAACCCGGCCGGGTCACATCGGCGACCGATATCATGATTTCATTTAAATTGCCGAAATTGGCGACAATCTCCAAACCAAATTCATTAACAATCGACTGTAGCGAAACTAAAGCCATATTTTCCCCCAATACGCCCGGCAGGCACAAACTGCAGTCCCTTTATTATATACGGAAAGGCAAGCGATGAAAACAACGAAAAAGCCAGACATTCCTGTCTGGCCTTTGGAGCGGGATACGAGATTCGGACTCGCGACTTTCACCTTGGCAAGGTGACACTCTACCACTGAGTTAATCCCGCACGTGCATGGGTAATTATACGAATTAATGATTTTGTTGTCAATATGTCATTTGCCGGCTTGTCATTTGCCGGCTGCATTTGCCGGCTGCCTTTGCATTTGCCGCTGTCGTTTCCTGGCTCACAGGCGCAGGCGATGCTGCAAATCCGATATATCCCCGCCCAATCGCCGGATTGAGGAGAGAATTTCGCCGATCAGCTGCCGGTCGCGGATTTCCGGATGGCTGTCCAGCCATCCTTTCAAAACAGCGATCCCGCGGCCGTCGCCATAGTCGCCGAGACAAATCGCCCCGATGGTTTTGTGGTTCATTTTACGGAAACAGCTTCTCAGGCAGGAGAACAGTTCGTCCGATGGTTCGGTTTTGCCCAGATCGGTCAGGGCGATGAGCAGATATTCGGCTGCCGGCCGTAAATCCTGCTGCCGCTCCAGTTCCTGCCCGATTAAATCCATAACTGGCAGGATCGCCTGGCCGTCCAGCGCCACGATATAATACCGGATGGCATCGGCTATTCTTTCATCCGGCTGATTTAAGGCGGTGAATCCATCGAGAACAGCCGCCAGACCGTCCGCGTTTTCCCAGTCGCCGAGTAGTTTGAGAAACGCCGCGCCAATGGCGACAGCCTGCTCATCTTCCACTGTCCGGTTTTCATCGTTTTCCCAGACGGACCGGTCGATCGAAGTCAGGATTTTTTCGCCGATATCCGGACCAAACGAGCCGAGTTTGACCCGGATCGGGTCCGGAAGCTCGTCGTCACAACAGGCGGCGGCAAAAGCGGCGAATTTGATCGCGTCCGCCGGGGACGCCAGGCCGTCGATCAGCTGATCGCCCGTAAGGCCCGGATATTCCGGGGCAAAGGGCCGGCTAAACCATTCTTGCATATTGTTCTGGACCGCGTTGCGCAGGCTGCCGTCGCCGCCTGCCCATTCCCGGCCGGTATCCCGCCCGTACTGGCTGATCGCCAAGTCGCACATGCTGGCAAACTGCTCATTATATGCCTGGAAAAAACGCTGGTATTTCTTATCTTCTGATTGGTACATATTTTTCACCTGACATGGGCTGCCTTTCGGCTGGGAATTCAATGAAAGAGCCTCCGCCAGGGCGGAGGCTCTTTGGAGGCACCATCCAGAATCGAACTGGAGATAAAGGTTTTGCAGACCTCTGCCTTACCTCTTGGCTATGGTGCCACCCCGTTCCTGTTCTTGGTGGGTACTACAGGACTTGAACCTGCGACCCCATGCGTGTGAAGCATGTGCTCTCCCGGCTGAGCTAAGCACCCGTGACTGGTGACCCGTAGGAGAATCGAACTCCTGTCTTCGCCGTGAAAGGGCGATGTCTTAACCGCTTGACCAACGGGCCATATGGTAGCGGCGGTCGGATTCGAACCAACGACAGTTCGGGTATGAA
>DOFA01000068.1 GCA_003532195.1 Clostridiales bacterium | reverse complement strand
CGACATTGGCAAAATTATAGGTGGGAAATCCGTCCGATTTGAGCAGAACCTGATCTTCCAGTTCACTGTTGTCGACCGTGATCGTCCCATACACCGCATCGGTGAAAGAGGTGGAGCCGGTCAGCGGCATCTTCTGGCGAATGACATGCGGCCGCCCTTCGGCGAGGTACTGCCGTACGGTTTCCGGCGGCAGATCGCGGCAATGGCGGTCATAGCCGCCGCCGAAAACGCCGCCGTCTTCGCTGCCAGTTTTCAGGCTTTCCAGCCGCTCGCGGCTGCAAAAGCAATAATAAGCCTGGCCGGCAGCCGCCAGCTGTTCGGCATACGGCCGGTAAAGCGGCAGCCGCTGGCTTTGGACATAAGGCCCGAAGGGGCCGCCGATGTCCGGCCCTTCATCATGGTTCAGCCCCACCTGGCGCAGGGTCCGGTAAATCACCCCGACCGCGCCGTCCACCAACCGTTCCTGGTCGGTGTCCTCGATCCGCAGGATAAAGGATCCGCCCTGGGATCGGGCGATCAGATACTCATAAAGGGCGGTGCGCAGGTTGCCGACATGCATGAACCCGGTCGGGCTGGGCGCGAAGCGGGTGCGTATTTGCGGCTGAGTCATGACAGGTCTCCTCAATAAATCATTTTGCAGCCCGTTTTAATGGTGGTTTCAGGGCTGGCTGGTACTGGTTTTCCATTTATTCACAATTTTGCTTTAATTGTGAATGCTTCCTATGATAACATAAATCTGCTTTGTTTTATAGCTGGACCGGTTCGCCGGCGGCAGCTTTTCACGGCTTTTTATGGCCCGGAGGATGAATGTTTGGTTATGTCCGCCCGCTGAAACCCGAACTGCTGGTTCGCGAGTTTTCACGCTATCAATCGATTTACTGCGGCATCTGCAAGCAGATCGGCCGCGATTACGGCCAGGTGCCGCGCGTCGCGCTGGGATATGACCTGACGCTGCTGGCGGTCCTGCTGCTGGCTCTGGCGGAAGAACAGCCGCCGGAAGAGACAGGCGGCTGCATCCTCAAACCTGGCGTGCGCCGTACGATGGTCCGGGGAGGGCCGATCATCGAATTGTGCGCCGGACTGACCATCCTGATGGCCTGGCACAAAGCCGCCGATGATGCCGCCGACGAACGTCCGCTGCGCGGCCGGCTCACCCAGGCGGCGCTTTATCGCGCCTGGCGCCGGGCTAACCAGCGATTTCCCGGTTATGAGACGATCCTGGCCGAAGAACTGGCCGCCCTTAACCAGATTGAGCAGGGCGAACCTGACCCGTCAGCCGGGGAATTGTTCGGGCGCCTGCTGGAACGCGTATTCTTGCTGGCAGCTGGACTGGCGACCGGCGATCAGGCGATCCAAGCCGGGATCGGGCGGTTCGGGCGGCATCTGGGGATCTGGATCTATTTGCTGGATGCAATTGACGATTGGGCTGCCGACTGCAATAATGGGAATTGGAATCCATACGCCCGGATGGATCAGGCAGCGGCCCGTTCGGCAGCCGACCTGGCACTGCGGGAGCAGGAGCTGGCCATGGACCGGACAGCCGCCCTTTTCCCGTATCAGCGCGATAGCGGCCTGCTGGCCAATATCGTCCTGCAGGGATTGCCGGCCGTCCGGATGCAGATCATGGAAGGCAGGGAACTGCAGCGCCTGTGAGACGCTGACCGCTGCTTGCCGGTTACCGCCGGTATTGCGGCGGTAAACCGTAAGAGGAAGGATCATGTCCTATGTCTAAAACACCCTATGAGGTGCTGGGGGTTCAGCCGAGCGCTTCAGCCACAGAAATCAAGAAAGCCTACCGGGATCTGGTGAAAAAATACCACCCCGACAATTATAAAGACCATCCGCTGGAAAGCCTGGCCAAAGAGAAAATGCAGGAAATCAACGAGGCTTATGATCAGCTGACCGATCCAAACAACCGGCAGAGCACTCAGCGCCCGAATACCGGCCCAACCTCGCCTGACTCCCAGGGCGGCTGGCAGCAGTCCTGGCAGCAGCAGCAACAGCAGCAATGGCAGCAGCAACAGAATCAGCGCTATGGGCCTTACTACCGGCAGGGGGGCATGAACGGCAGCGATGTCTGCAACACCCTGGGCTGCCTGTGCTGTTCCGATTCCTGCTGCGAATGCATGGGCGGCGACCTTTGTGGCTGCTGCTGATCCGGGCGGCTTGCGGCAGCAGGCGCGGCGGGTCAGCCGCGGCGGTTTGCTGGTCGCCCTGGTCCTGGTTTTCCTGATTGCCAGACATCTGGCCCCGACCGCGGATCTGGCCTTCCTTGCCTTAACTTCTTTATGCATCGCCATTGCCGTCATCGAACTGGATATGCGAACGGCTTTGCTTGCCTATCTGGCCTCGGCGCTGCTCAGCCTGGCGTATCCCGGATTGGCCGCCGCGCTGCCTTATATCGTTTTGTTCGGACCTTACCCGCTGCTCCGGGCTTTGATTGACAGCCGCTTCCGCCGTCTGCCGGCCGTCCTGGTCAAGCTTCTGGCCGGCAATCTGCTGGCCGGCCTGGCTTTTTTTATTTTCGCCCGCGCGGATATTCTCAGTGTGACCGGAAAATATGGCCAAGTCCTGTGGGTGGTCTTGCCGATTCTTCTGCAGATGGCCTTGCTGCTGTTCGACTTTGTCCTCAGCCTGCTGATCCAATTCTATATGGCACGCCTGCACCGCAGCTGACCGGACATAGCCCCGGACTTGTCAGCGCCGGCTTTTTTTCTCCAGCACAACCAGATGAACCAGACCGACCAGTTTTTTGATCCCGGAAACAACCTGCAGCAATAGAATCAAAAGCAGGGTTCCGGCAGCGATCATCAAGATGACAAACAGGTTGCGGTTATTCTGCAGTTCGCTCAGCCCTTTGTCCAGAATCGAGATGCTCGAGAGGATCTGGCGGTCCGGCGCGACATCGACGGCGATCGTCGTGCCGTCTGTCAGCTCGAAAATGACCTGGCCGGCCGTCATGCTGCGCTGGATCGGCCGGCTGAACGGACCGAAGGAATTGTAGCGGAGGGTGGATTTCACAAACAGGTCGTCGGACGGGTGAACATAATAAACGGTCTTTTTATAGACCAGACCGAACAGCTCGCCGTCGACAGTCTGCTCCTGCGCGCCGAGGAATGCAACGCCGGCTTCCGCCAGCGGCGTCAACACGTAGGTGTCGGCGCAGGCCTGAAAGACTTCGATCAGGTCGCTGAATTTCTGGGCGGTGCTGCCGCCGGCCAGAACGGCGATCAGGCTGATGCCGTTGACCGTGCCGATGGCGACCATATAGGTCAAGTTGTTTTCCTCACTGTAAAAAGCTCCGGTGATCATGCCTTCCGACAGCGTCCAGACATTTTTCAGTTCGTTGCGCATCGGGGCCAGGAGCGTGCCGCCCTCGAGAACGAAGTACTCGCTTTCTTTGCGCAAGATACTGACAAACTTCTCATTGGCAATGGCATACGACACCAGCCTGGCCAACTGGTTCGGCGTCGTATATTGCAAGGGCGGGGAGACTTCGCCCGAGCCGAAATCATCTGTTGTGTTCGACGGGACGACCATATCGGAATAGACCGCTTTGCCAGTGCAGTTCACAAAAACCGTATCGGCCAGGTCAAAACTGGCCGCCTTGGCATTCATCAGGTCGACAAAATCCGCTTCGACATTGGCGATTTGCTCGGCGATGGCCAGGGCTGCTGCATCCGAATTATAGAAAATCAGCCGGTGCAGAAGGTAATCCAGCGCGTACTTGTCCCCGGTGTCCAGGCTGACTTCATCGGGCGACTCCCAGTCTTCTTCCGCAGCTGCGGCGACTTTGCTGATGGTGACCATGGTTTTCAGAGACAGGCGCTCGCAGGCAATCAACGCGGTCATCAATTTCGCAGCGGCGGGGATATTCTGCAGTTGGTCGGCTCGTTTTTCATAAAGGCAGCGCAGCCGCCCGGTCTCGAGGACAACGGCCGACGCGGCGGAGTGGCTGATTTCCAGCGCCGGATGGTAGGGCTGGTCCGTGTCCTCTCCGGCGGCAACGGTGGTTTCGGCTGTGGCTGCGAGCGGCAAGCCAAGCCAGGGCTGCAGGCAAAAAACGGCCGCGGCGGCTATAAGCCCGCACCAGAAAATACGCCCGTGCCTTTTTCGATCCGCCTGCGTCAGCATTTAATGGACCTCCTGCCGGCCAAAACCGTGCCGGACCTGATTCCCGGCCTCGAGGGGGGGACCGGCGCCGAATCAGATCAACGGTATTATCTTATCATAACTGGCGCTTAAAACAATCCGGAAGCCGCATCGGCAATCTGTCCGTTTTTACCGTCCTGCAGCCGATATTGACTGGGCGGCATGCCTTTGGTCCGCTTAAATACTTTGGAAAATAGCAGCGCGTCGTCATATCCGACCGAGCGGGCGATTTCCCCGATGGTCAGCGGCGTTCGGAGCAGTTCGGCCGCTTTGCCGATCCGGTAGCGGGTCAGGTATTCCTTGGGGGTCATATGCAGCCGGCTGCGGAACAGCGAGTAGAGATAACTGCGGTCCAGTCCGACATGGGCGGCAATATCCCGCACAGTCAGGGCTCCGGCGTATTTGCCGGCAATGAAATGGATCGCCTGCCGCAGGTACAGCTCCTGCTGGGACTCGCTGTTGGGATGGCCTGGCTGCTCATGCTCCTCAATCAATATGGCCAGGAATTCATAAAGCTGACCGAGCAGCCGCAAATCGCGGCTGCGGCCGCCGCGTGCCAGCGCCAGCATTCGCCCGGCAAGCTGCTGATACTCCGACAGCCGGACCGTGTTAAATACCGGCCGGCGCTCCGACAATCCGGCTTCCAGGAGCAGCCCTTCTGCCCGCAGCCCGCCAAATCCAACCCATAGATAGCTCCAGGGATCCTGGCGGTCGGCCATATATTCCACAACCGCGCCCGGGCAAATCAGGAATCCCTGTCCGGCCTGAAGCCGGACAAGGCCGGCGGCGGAACAGAAGCTGCCCGCGCCGCGCGTGACCAGATGAACAATGTAGTGATCACGAACCCCGGGTCCCCAGCGGTGTTCCGGCAGACAATCTTCCGCACCACAATTGAACATATTGAGATCCGTGTTTTCCGGCTGATGAAAGGTGTATTTTTCAAGCATGCCAATCGCCTTCAAATGCTGGTATTCAGGGGGAAATAAAACTCCTGCTCATATTCTAGCACATCCTGTGAATTTCCGGATCAAGAATATTTCCTACTTTGGATCCATCATATTGACAGCTGCGATGCGGCCGGTATCAACACCGAACAAATTTCCTCTTGCTTGTTGAGGCAAATGGCAATATAATCTTTTGCGGGTGTATTACAGCGCAACCCAATCCGCTGCCGCTGCTTTGATGAAAGGAGTTTTCATGCAGGAAATGAATCTGGACCAGACACGTCTGTGTCAGGCCGATCAAGCCGCAAGCCTGACCGTTATCGACTGTCAGTTTCTCAATATTGTTTTGACTGACCGCCCCGTTGATCTCCCATCCGGATTTTGGGAGGATCATCCGTTATTCGAATTTCTCATTCCGCTTTCGCCCATCCCGCGGTTCCAGGTCGGCGATCGCGAGTTGAACTGCTTGCCCGGCTGCTTGCTGCCGATCGCTCCGGGTACGCGGCACGGCGTTCTGAATGGCTGCCAGGGCGTTTCCCTGATCCAGATCTTCGTCGGACGGGACTATCTGGACCGCCTAAGCGGACAGATGGGCAGCCCGCGCAGCCTGGCCGAGTTTGTCAGTGACGCGCTCCCGCTGCAGCCGGACATTCAGCATATGATCGACCGCCTGATCCAGGAATACCGCGGCTCCGCGGCCGGCCGCGAGGTTCTGATGTCAAGCCTGGCGCAGGTTCTGGTCATCCTGCTGATCCGCCATTATAGTCAGCCGGCCGCGCAGCCGGAGATCGCCGATCCTGGCCGCCTGAAAGATGAACAATTCCGTTTTCAGAAAGTCCTGTCTTTCATGCAGGAGCATTACTGCATGCACATGAGCATTGACAAGCTGGCCAGCCAGTGCGGCATGAACAGTTTTCATTTTATCCGCTCTTTTAAAAAGCAATTCGCGGTCAGCCCCTATAATTACCTGACCTGCATCCGGATAACGAACGCCAAACGCCTGCTGATCCGGACCAACCTGTCCGTAGCCCAGATCGGCCGGCAGTGCGGTTTCCCCTCGGCCAGCCGGTTCTCCGCGGTGTTCCTTAAAGACACCGGCCTGACTCCCACCCGGTTCCGCAGATCCAGAAAAGCGCCTTAAACTGCTTTCAGCCGCGCGGGGATGGTCCGAAGATCGCCGGCGATCCGCAATTTGTGCTATACTCGGAATAAGTCAAGAGGAGACCAGCATGCGCATCTTGCATACCGCCGACTGGCATTTGGGCCGTTCCCTGGAACAATACAGCCGCCTTGAAGAACAGGCGGCTTTTCTCGATGAGCTGCAGCAAATCTGCGATCGCGAAGCTGTCGACCTGCTGCTGATTTGCGGCGACGTTTTTGATACATACAACCCGCCGGCAGCGGCGGAAAACCTCTTTTACGATGCCCTGGAACGCCTGGCCGGACAAGGCCGGCGGGCAGTCGTTGCCATCGCCGGCAATCATGACAATCCGGACCGGCTCGCCGCGGCGGCGCCCCTGGCCTATCGCCACGGCGTCATCCTGCTGGGGTATCCGTCGTCTGACGTCGGATTGCTGCGGCAGCGCAACCACGGCTGGCCGGACAGCGTTGAGGATGCCGGCCCCGGGTACCTGAAGATCAGGCCAGCTGGAGCCGGCTGTGCGGCAACCCTGATCACCCTGCCTTATCCTTCCGAAGCCCGGCTGGCCGCTTTGGCTGAACGGCAGACGGACGAATCCCGGGTTCAATTGAACTATTCGGCTAAAATCGGCCAATTGCTGGGCCGACTGGCTGAAGCCCACTTCTCCGCCGGCACGGTCAACCTGATCGCCGCCCACCTGTTCATGCAGGGCGGCTGGACATCCGATTCGGAGCGGACCTTGCAGATGGGCGCCGCCATGCTGGTCGACCCTTCGGTGTTGCCGCCGGCGACCCAATATGCCGCCCTGGGGCACCTGCACCGGCCGCAGGGTGTCGCCGGCAGCCCGGTTCCGGCCCGCTATGCCGGGTCGCCTCTGGCCTACAGCTTTTCCGAAGCCGATTATGCCAAATCGGTCTGCCTGGTC
>DOFA01000020.1 GCA_003532195.1 Clostridiales bacterium | reverse complement strand
ACCACCAATTGCTTAATGCGACATCGAACAGCCGGGGATCGCCGGCGCCGTACCACAGCGGCGACAGCCGGTGCGCCGCTTCGAGGTCGCTCTGAACATTGCCGGGGACGCTGGCCGCGATCAAGTCCGGGCCATAATCTGCCAGTTTTCCCGACGAGATTGCCTGGCCGCTGATGCCGGTTATATCCTCCCTGACCAAGGTCCAGTCCCGGCTGCTCAGCAACAGGGATCCATACTGTATTCCAGAATCTTCCATCACGTTGTTAATCCTTTTCGCAGCGAATCAGGTTCAGCAGCAGCCGGTCGGCGGCGGGGCAGACGCCGAGGTTGTCGAGAATGTTGAAGGTGTTGAGGACGAAGGCGCCCTGGCCGTAGCGATAGCGGCCGAGGGTCACGGCCGTGACATACTTGATCGAGCCGCCGACTTCCACCGGCGAACCGAAGTGGAAGTTGACCGCCAGCGATGCAACTTCATCCGGAACCGGCTGGTCAATCAGGACTTTCTGCGGCCAGGTCTGGCTGTAATAATCGTATTCGGCCAGGCTGCCCTGCTGCATGCCGGCCAGGTAACGATGGACCTTGACCACGACATCCTGATGATAATGCCAGTTGTCCGTCAGGGCGAAGGTGCCCGGCTGGGCGAAAGGCAGATGCTTGACCGCGTATTCTTTGTGCGCGCGCAGATTTTTATCCGTGATCTCGGCCAAAACATCCGGAATCAGGAATATAGCTCTGGCTCCGCCGGCGATGTCCCGGTAGAGCTGTTCCCATAAATCGTTGTCATCCGGTACGGAACCGGCGATGATCAGTCGCGGCGCCGTTCCTGCCCCGGCTTTCAGGCCCGGCTCATAGGCGACGCAAGTCAGGCCTTTGCCGGCCAGGAAATCCAGCGCTCTGGCATCCAGGCCGAGAACGGCGACCGTCGGGGCGCCTTCCAGTTTCTCTTCTTCCCGGGTCAGGTAGAACTTCTCGTTGCGCCCCAGCGGTGCGCCGCCCCGTTCGAGATAAACGCACAGATCATAGGCGCCGTCGGGAACGTCGAGGGTGATCTGATCCTTGTAGACCGGGAAGGACAGCGGCAGTAAGGAGCCTTCGGCCGGCTCCGGAATGACCAGTTCGGTCTGCTTCTCCCAGACGCAGCCGGCGAAATCCCGATTTTCCCGGTCAGCCACAATCCTCATCTTGACCGGATACCGGCCGGGCGCGAGAACATCTTCGCTGGCCAGAACCACTTCCACCGTAAAAGGTTTCCCGGCATAAGCATGGGTCGGGCTGACGAACAAGCACCAGCGCAAAGAAGCAAATCCCTGGCTGATGATTTCATCGCCAAGCGGCAGTACCTCATCCATATACGTACTGACGAAACCGTCGCCGGTCATGCTGTAGCCGATGAATTTGGGATTGGATCGGATCATGTCGAACATTTTGCCCTTGTAGCGGTTGTTCAATAGATAGCTGGCCCGGTTGATGTCCTGCTGGAAGGCAAAAACGTCCCTGTAGCCGTATTTTTCCCAGTCGGCGTCCAGGGCGTCGAAATCCAGGTAAGCCCGCTTCACCACCGGGTTGTAAGCCGGGATCTTCTCCTGCTCGAAGACACGGCGCGCCCTTTGCGACGCCATCGCGCACAGGCCGGTTTCGGATATGAAGGCCGGTTTGCCGGTATGGGCGAAGGTGCGCATAAAAGTCATCGCCTCTTCGTTAAAGGGAATGCGCGGATAGATGTGGATATCACCCAGGCGATGCGACAGCACGCCCATGTTGACATCGTGGAAGGTGGTCTTGATCTCGTCGAGCGAGCAGCCATCCATGCCCCAGAGGCACTGCCATTCGCGACTGCCGGGGTTGCTCAGCGAGCCGACGGAGGGGTCCATGTCCCAGCGGCCGCTGCTCAGCAAGACCATGCGGGTTTCGTCCAGGTCGCGGATCAAGCCCAGACTTTCGACCGCGCATTGGTGCAGCTTCGGGCAATGGGTCTCGTTGATCAGGCCCCAGATGACCACGCAGGCATGATTGCGCGAATTGCGGACGACATTCAGGATATGCCGGTTGAATTGTTCCTGCAGGTCGGCCCGTTCTCTGAGAATCCAGGATGGGGCGTGCTCGTCGTAAACCATCATGCCGATCTCGTCGCAAAAATCGAGGATTTCCGGATAGGCGCTGCTGGCCAGGTAGCGTATGGTGTTCAGGCCCATGCGTTTCAGGGCCAGGATGCGTTTCCTTTGCGCAGCCATGAAGGTAGTGCGGCTGCCGCTCGGCGGTTCGGAAAACGGCGGTTCAGAAATGTTAGCGAGCAGGGTTCCTTTCAGGTAAACCCTTTGCCCGTTCAGGTAAAAATAGCCATTGTCGGCGACTCTGAACTCGCGAAAACCAAAGCGCTCGCACCGGACGTGCCGGCTCCCCTGCTTCCGGCTGCCGACCGATAGTTCGAGCGTGTAGAGGTACGGGTCGTCGAGGCCCCAGATGAACGGATGGTCCAGGCTGAATGTGAAGGTCTTCTCGGTTACTCCCGAAGCCGCGGCGAATTCCTGCTCCAGGCCGCAGACCATCTCCCCCTGGCGGTCGGTGACGCTGATCCTGGCCTGCGCGTTGTCTTCTGACCCGGAATTCATGAACCAGGTCTTGACCGTCACTTGGCCCGTATGGCTGTCAGCGATGATCTGGACTTCGTCGGAGCGCAGCCTGGGCACAGTCAGAAGCCGCACCGGATAAACGACGCCCCGCGTCCGGCCGATGTGGAAATACGGATTCATGATGCCGTCGATTACGTCGTCGCCGGCGGGATTGATCAGGCGGATCGCCAGCAGATTATCCCGGGGCTGCACTATTCCCGTGACGTCAAACTGGAAGAAAAGCCCGTAGCCCGTGAAGTCGCCGAGATAAGTGCCGTTGAGCCAATACTGCCCGTAGTAGCCGATATGGCCCAGCTTAAGGATCAGGTCGGCGTCGGCCGGCAAGGTTCCCGTTCTATCAAATTTTGTCCAGTACCAGACTACGCCGCCGGGAAATTCGCCGATGGACTCTTCGATCTGGCCCGGAACAACAGCCGGACCGGCCTCGGCAGGCAGACTGGCAGTCCAGCCGTCTTCCCGGCCCCGGTTCCCCGGATCGGCGGCAATCAGCCAGCGGCCATCCAGAGTTTGTACGGAATAATCACTCTTCATTTTCAAATCCTCCCGATCAGTAATAGCGTGAGCACTTTGAAGGGGCCGACAGAAAGGCTGGCGACCTGGTTCTGCAACTCGATTTCTCCCAACTTCTCTTCATTCAGATTTGACCGATAGGCTCTGGCAAATCCATCCAGCAGCAGGACCGCCTGAACCGCCTTGCCCTGGTTTTCGTAGTAACGCAAGATGTAGCCGTCCTCATCATAAGCGCGCTTGAACGCCGAAAACTGGAGGTCGCCGCTGATGAGTACGAAGGGCCGCCATTCCTGGCCAACGGCCGCTCCGCGAACCGAGCGCCGCGCTGCCGTGCGATCAGGGCGAACCAGATGGGTCGCCGGAGGGTAGAGATAGCTTTGCACGACCGGCAGGAAGGGCGTGGTGTTATCATGATCAACGGCATAGGGGATGTAGGCCCATTCGAAGACCTGGCGGCCCAGGCACTGGGCGCCGGGCGTATGGAAACAGCTGCCGACCGCCCCTTCCCGATCGATGACGTGGGTGCGGCTCATGTATTCGATACCCCGGAGCAAAGTCAGATAGAGTGTCGGTTCCCCAGTCCGGCTGTCCATTTCAGCCTCATATTCATACAATCCTTTGACGGCGACAGCAAGTCCGCGGCAGGAATCCCGCACCGCCAGCCATTCGCGGAACGGCAGAACGGCTGTCGGCGGCTGGGCCCAGTGCTTTTTCGGCTGAGGCCTGGCGACCGGGCGCTCGATCA
>DOFA01000276.1 GCA_003532195.1 Clostridiales bacterium | reverse complement strand
GATCAGGAGCTGCATCTCGCCGCTGCGGTCGCGCAAAGTGATGAAGATCAGGCCGCCCAGATCGCGCTGGCGGTGGCACCAGCCGGTCAGGACCATTTCCTGGCCCAGGGCTTCCAGATCGATTTGGGCGCAGAGGCTGGTCCGTTTTAAGCCTTGCATATTCTCTGCCATGATTCATAGCTCCCTTCAACGATTGCCTGTTGTCTCGGATGTCTCGGTTGTCTCGGTTTTTTAGTCAGCTGCCGCTGTGGCCGCGGTGTCCGCCTGGCGCTGCCCCAGCCATTCGCCCAGCTCAGCCAGGGTAATTTCGGTTTCGGCGCGGGTTTGCAGGTCGCGGACCCGGCCGCGGCGGCTCTGCAGCTCATCATCGCCGAGAACGAGAAGATATCGGGTGCCGCTCTTGCCGGCGTATTTCATCTGGGCGCCGAAGCTGCGGTCCATCAGGTCGGTTTCCGCCCGGATGCCAGCCTGGCGCAGCTGAAAGCAGAGCAGTTGCGCCGCTGGGCGGGCGGACCCCTGGGCGACGACATAAAGGGTCATTGCCGGCGATTCCGGCGTTTTTTGGCCTTGGGAGTTCAATTCCATCAGCAGGCGCTCGACGCCGAGGGCANNACGGCCGCCGCCGCAGATGGTGCCCTGGGTCCCGACATTTTCGGAGACAAATTCAAAGACCGTCCGGGTGTAATAGTCCAGGCCGCGGACGATTTGGCGGTCGATGGTGTAATCCAGCCCGAGGTCCTCGAGGCTGGCACGCAGGCCGGCAAAATGGGCCTGGCAATCCAGGCAGAGATAGTCCAGCTGGGCCGGCGCGCCCTGGGTCCATCGCCGGCAGCGGTCCTCTTTGCAGTCGACGATCCGCAGCGGATTGCGGACAAAGCGCTCCTGGCAGTTGGCGCACAGGTCCTGCAGGTGCGGCCGGAAATAGTCGCGCAGTTTCTCCTGGAAAATGCCGCGGCAATTCGGGCAACCGATGCTGTTGATCTTCAGGCTGGTTTTCTTAAGGCCCAGCGTCCGGAAAAACAAATGCAGCAGGCTGATCAACTCGGCATCGATCGCCGGTCCGACCGCTCCGAACGCTTCGCAGCCGAACTGGTGGAATTCGCGGTAACGGCCTTTCTGGACATTCTCGTAACGGAAAGCCGTGATGTTGTAATAGAGGCGGACCGGTTTGGCCGCCGAGGCCAGGCCATTCTCGAGGTAGGCGCGGACGATGCCGGCGGTTCCTTCCGGCCGCAGCGACAGGCTGCGTCCGCCCTTGTCAAGAAACGTATACATTTCCTTCTGGACGATGTCGGTCGTATCGCCGACGCCGCGCTGGAAAAGGTCCGTCTGTTCGAAGGTCGGAACTCGAATTTCCTGATAGCCGTACCGGCTGCAGATTTCGGCAAAAGTCTGTTCCGCGAACTGCCAGGCGGCGATTTCGCCGGGCAGGATATCCCGGGTTCCTTTTGGCGCGCTGATCATTTTGTTGCATCCCCCCGCAGGATAAATAGTTGTACCATTATACATCAAAAGTCGTTAAACCGATAGATCAACATGGCCAGGGCGGCGGCCCCGGCAGTCTCGGTGCGCAGGATCCGGCGGCCAAGTGTGACCGGGCGGATGCCGGCGGCAAAGGCCAGCCCGGTTTCCTCGGCGGCAAAGCCGCCCTCGGGGCCGATCAGCAGGGATATCTCCGGCTGCGGTTTGTCCGCGGCGGCGGTCTCCAGTTCCTGGCGCAGGCTGCGGCCGCGTTCGTTTTCCCAGGGGATCAGGCAGATATCCGCCGTGGCTGCGGCGCCGACTGCGGCGGCAAATTCCAGCGGACGGGCGACCTTCGGCTGCTGGCCGCGCCCGCACTGCTTAGCCGCTTCAGCGGCGATCCGGTTCCAGCGCGCCAGTTTCCGGTCCAGGCTGTTTTCATCCGGGCGGGCCACGCTGCGCCGGCAAATCACCGGGACGATCTTGAAAACACCCAGTTCCACAGCCTTTTGGACAATCGTATCCATTTTGTCGCCCTTGGCCAGCCCCTGGTAAAGAATCGCCCGATAGGACGGTTCCGTGTGGTTGGCCTGCCGCTCTTCAACCGTCAGTTCCACAGCCGCAGCCGTGAAACGGCGGATCCGGCAGCGCAGGTCGCTGCGCGTGCCGTCGCAGACGATCAATTCATCGCCGGGGCCAAGGCGCAGCACATCGCGGATGTGGTGAAAATCAGCGCCGGCCAACTGCAGCGTATCTGCTGCCGGATCCAGGCATGCTTCCAGAAAAAAACGCGGCATGGCATCTTCCCCTTTGTCGGTCGCGGAGACCGGCTGTTCGAAAACAGGATTTTGCTATACAATAAATACAGGTTTTACAGGAGTAACTTTATCATATCTCGTTGGAAAATGGAAAGGATGGCATCCTATGGCTGAAGAAAAAACTGAAGGTACCCGCAACAAGAAAAGCAGTGTTCTCGACAGCGAGCCTTTGCCTACACTCTGGAAAGACCGCAAGCGGTATCTGGGCATGCCGATTTCGTTCACGCGCTATGAAATCGACGATGAGCGGCTGATCAGCCGGATCGGGTTCTTCCGCACAACTGTCAACGAAATCCTGCTTTACCGGATCATGGATATTAAGTTTTCCCGCAGTCTGTGGCAGAAAATTTTCGGAGTCGGCACGATCACCCTGTTTACCGCCGACCAGTCCGACAGCCAGATCCGCTTGCACAATATTGCCAAATCCGAGAAAGTCTGGCGTTTCATCAGCAATAAAGTCGAAGCGGAACGCAACCAGCGGCGGATCGTCGGACGCGAGCTGTACGGCGCGGCGATTCCTTCTATGGTCGATATCGATGGCGACGGCATCCCCGACTGAGCATGCACGGCAGCGGCAGGCGTTAGGCTGGCAGGAAACCGCCGGCAGCCGGGCCGCCGATCTGCTGCTGGCCTGGTTTGAACGCCGCGGCCGGCAGCTGCCCTGGCGTCAGAGCGGGCAGCGCGTCCCGGCCGAACCGGCCGAACCGGATAGCCGCGTTGTACAGCGCGACCCTTACCGGGTTTGGCTGGCCGAGATCATGCTCCAGCAAACCCAAGTGCAGACGGTTATCCCCTATTATGAATCGTTTTTAAACCGCTGGCCGACGCTGGCGGATCTGGCGGCGGCTTCGGAAGAGGCTGTGCTGAAACAGTGGGCGGGTTTGGGTTATTATTCCCGGGCCCGCCATTTGCTGGCGGCCGCCCGGCAGGTCCGGGAGCAGCATGGCGGTAACCTGCCGGCGGATTTTGCGGCTTTGCGTTCTCTGCCCGGCATCGGCGACTATACGGCCGGCGCCATCCTGTCGATCGCCTTTAGCCAAAAAATCGCCGCTGTGGATGGCAATGTCGTCCGCGTTTTCGCCCGTCTGGCCGCCGTGCCCTGGAATCCCTCCGACCCGGCGCACCGCCGCGAGGTCGCCGCTCTGGCGGCTGCCGTCATGCCGGATACGCGTCCCGGCGACTGGAACGAAGCCCTGATGGACCTGGGCGCGACGGTCTGCCTGCCGCGTCAGGCCTTATGTTCTGACTGTCCGCTGAGCGGGCTTTGCTGCGCCCATCAAGCCGGGCTGACCGCTGATTTCCCGATCAAACAGCCGGGCCGTCCTGTCCCCGCCGAATATAAAACCCTGCTCGCCTTGATCTGGCNNGGGCTCTATGAATTTGACTGGCTGGAAACCGTATCCCAGGAAGGCGGTCTGCCGCAAGTCGAGGCCGGCGGCGGCAGTCCGCATGGGCATCAATCGCTGCGCCGGCTTTTCCCGGAATCGGACATCCAGCCCCTGGGCCGGCTGACCCACCGTTTCACCCATCTTCAATGGCATCTGTCAGGATTTGCGGTCACTCTGCCCGAAGACTGGTCCGGACAGCTGCCGAATATAGGCGGCGAGTGGGTTGATGAAGTCAGGCTGGCTTCCCTGCCCTTTGCCACAGCGTTGGCTGGCTACAGGGACCAGGTTTTGCTTCAGATCGCAGCTGAGTTTTTATGAAATTTGCCTTAGCCGCCGTTTGCGTTTCCTTTTCTGTCCTTTCCTGTTTATTTTGCGCCATGTTTTCGTAAATCATGGCAGTTTGCGCGCTGTACAAATAAACTGGCGCACTTATAATAAAGCTGAAAATACGGATTTACGAGGTGATTGCGGCATGACCAGCAGGGAACGCGTGAAAAAGGTTCTGAAGCGGGAAAAGGCCGACCGGCCGGCCAGTTCGCTCCGCTGCACCGGCGAAGTCTGGTCTTCGCTGATGCAGCATTTTCAAGTTGATTCTTCTATAGCTGTGCTCGATAAACTGGACATCGACCTGCGGTGGGTCTACCTGCCTTATGCGGGCCCCCAGGAGCGTTCCACCGGCACGCTGGCCGGCGAAGGCACCGATATCTGGGGCAATGTCATGAAAGCCGCCCGCAATGAATACAACACCTATTACGAGATTGTCGGGCATCCCCTGGCGAAATGCCAGACTGTGGAGGAGATCCTGGAATACAGCTGGCCGAGCCTTGATTGGTGGGATTACGGCAGCATCCGGAAAATTATTAAAGAAAACAAAAAGTATGATGACCGGGCCATTTTGTTCTTTGCCGGCGGCGCTTTCGAGACACCCTGGTATATGCGCGGCATGGAGCAATTTCTGGTTGATTTGTATGAAAATCCGGAAATTGCCGACGCCATCTGCGGCAAAGTCCGCGAGTATTATTTTAACCGGGCGCTGCGGGTTCTCGACGCGGCGGAGGGCGAGATCGACCTGATCGGCTCGGGCGGCGATATCGGCGGCCAGCAATGCCTGATGCTGAGCCCGGATCTCTGGCGGGAGCGGATCAAGCCGCATACCGCCGGCCTGATCGCCCCATTCAAGAAAATGGGCCTGGGCACCTTCTATCATTCCTGCGGATCGGTCGCGGAAGTGGTCGATGATTTCGTGGAGATCGGGCTGGATATACTCGACCCGATCCAAACCAACGCCGCGCACATGGATCCGGAGAATCTCTTCAGCAAGTTCGGCGACCGGATTTCCTTCCACGGTGCGATCGATGAGGTCGAGCTGCTGCCGCACGCCTCGCCCGAAGAAGTCTACCGGGAAACATCCCGGATCATCTCGATTCTCGGCGGCAACGGCGGGTATATCGTCTCCCCTTCGCACCAGGTGCAGGGCGATACTTCAGTCGCCAATATCCTGGCCATCTATAAGGCTGTCCGGGACTGCAAGTACTGATCAGTCCGCTTGCCTGCGGGACGCGGAACGGTATTGCTCCGGCGTCAGGCCGGTAAGCTTCCGGAATGCGGCCGAAAAGCTGCCGGTCTGCCCGAAGCCGGTATTTTCAGCGATTTTAGCGATGGTCATGCCGCTGTTCTTCAACATCTCCCGCGCCGCGTTGACGCGGATCTGCGCCAGTTTCTGCTTGAAAGTGACGCCGTACAATTTCAGGAGCACGCGGTTCAACTGCCGGATGCTCAGGTTCAGCAGCCCGGCCAGTTCGGGCACATGCACCTCGCGGCTGTAGTTCAGGGCAAAAAAGCCGTCAATCGCCGCCGCCCGGTTGTCGTCAAAATCAGTCGGCCGGACAGCGGGCCGGCGCGGTAAAATGGCGGCAGCTCCAGCCAGTCCGGCGACATCCCGGAGCACGGCCAGCATCAGCTGCGAAGCCAGGTTGTCCACATTGGTAGCGTAACCGAGCGGCTTATTTTGGATTTCCGCGATCAGCGCCTCGGCCAGGCTGACCTCGCCGCCGCTGTTGCGGAACAGGCAGAATGGGCCGATCCGGTTCAGGCAAACCGCTATTTCTGACGTTTTGCCGTTCTTGCCGGCATACTCAAACTTGAAGATAAACCGCCGCGCATTCCCAGTCAGGGCATTGCCCTTGGAGTGGTAGACGCCGGGCCCGATGATGCAGCTGCCACCGTCGTCCAGGGTGATTTCCCGGCCGTCAATATTAAAGACGTAGCTGCCGCATTTGATGACATGAACTTCATAGGCGGCGTGGTTGTGCAGCGCGATCGGCCTGCTGACGGACTGGAAAAAGCTCGCGTCCAGGGAGATCGTGAACCCGATGTTTTCGATTTTAACCTTGCAGACATAGAGGCTGTTCTGGTTCATGTCTCCTTCAGCCTTTCAGTCAGCATCTGGTTCAGCAGGGCCGGGTTCGCTTTGCCCTGCATGGCGCGCATCACCTGGCCGACCAGGAAGGTCAGGGCCTGGGTCTTGCCGGAGCGATAGTCGGCAAGCGACTGCGGATTGGCGGCGAGAACCTGTTCAATGGCTTGGCGCAGAGCTTCCGGGCTGCTGACCATACGCAGGTTGTGCGCGTCGATATAGGCGTCAGGATCAGCTTGCTGCTGCCAGATCTGCTGGAAAACCTTGCGGGCCGTGCTGCGGTTGATCACGCCTTCCCCAACCAGCACGACTAGCCGGGACAGGCTGGTCGGCGGCACATGGAGGTCCTGGGGCTCGCATTCATTCTCTTTGCAGCTTTGCAGGAATTCGCCCATGATCCAGCTGGCGACCTCTTTCGGATGCCCGCAGAGCGCGACCGTCTGTTCCTGCAGCGCCGCCAGGGCCGGGTCACCGGTCAGGATCTGTGCGTCATAGGCGGACAAGCCCCAGTCGTTCTGGTATCGCTGCCGCCGGCTTTCTGGCAATTCCGGCAGCGTCGCCGCCACATCGCTGATCCAGTCTTCGCCGATGCGGACCGCGACCAGGTCCGGATCTGGAAAATAACGGTAATCCTGGGCGTCTTCTTTAGATCTCATGGCAAAGCTGGCATCCTTATTGTCATCCCAGCGGCGGGTTTCCTGGCGGACAGGCCGCCCCTCTTCCAGCAGCTCGATCTGCCGTTTGCTCTCAGTTGCGATCGCCCGGCCGATCGCCTTGAACGAGTTCATGTTTTTCATTTCGGTGCGCGTGCCCAGAGTCTGGCTTCCGGCCGGCCGGACCGAGACATTGACATCTGCCCGCAGGGAGCCTTCCTGCATCCGGCAGTCGGATACGCCGAGAAACTGCAGGATGCTGCGCAGCTTTTCCAGATAAGCCAGCGCTTCTTCAGCTGAACGCAGATCGGGTTCGCTGACGATTTCCAGAAGCGGCGTGCCGGTCCGGTTCAGGTCGATCCGACTGTCGGCCTTGCCCGCCAGTTCGTCGTGCATGCTCTTGCCGGCGTCTTCTTCGAGATGCGCTCGAATGATGCGGACGTTCTTCGGTTCGAATTGCCCGGCGGCGTCACTGATCGGCAGATAGCCGTGCTCGCTCAATGGCAAGTCAAACTGGCTGATCTGATAGCCCTTCGGAAGGTCGGGGTAGTAGTATTGCTTGCGATCCCACTTCGTGAAACGCGGAATCGTGCAATTCAACGCAACCGCCGTTTTCAAGGCGAGCTCGAACGCCTCGCGGTTCATGACGGGCAAACTACCCGGTAGACCAATGCACACCGGACATGTCTGCGTGTTCGGCGGCGAACCAAACGCCGTCGAACACCCGCAAAACATTTTGCTTTGCGTCAAAAGCTGGACATGAACTTCCAGGCCGATGATGATCGTGTAAGGTTCAGTCACTTCGCCATCCTTCTAAGTAGGGTGAGGCGATTGCAGCAAATCACACCGTGGAATTCATGCTTTTCTGGCAAACCTTGCTGCAATCGCCCCACCCTACT
>DOFA01000136.1 GCA_003532195.1 Clostridiales bacterium | reverse complement strand
CAAGGATCTGCCGCCGATGGAAATGATGATGTACGGGACTTTGCAGGATTTCGAACAGTCTCTGGAAGCCGCGGCCAGCCGGCACCAGGACAAGCAGGTGACAATCGAACAGCTGGTGCAGGACTATGCTCCGGATCCTGCGGGCCCCGGCCAGCCGGAAGGCAGTTCCGGCGCCGCGCCGGATACCGCCTCAGTCAACAGCATGCCCGACGATGAAGTCTTGCAGATATCGGAAGCGCTTTTTGGCGATCAGCCCGGCCTTTGACCAGATTTTTGCGGAAGAATTTTGATAGGCTTGACGCAGTAAATTTTAAACGTTGAAAGTATTGCTGAAAATTTTGGTTGATCTATTGCCAATTGATATTTATAATTATAATTGGTGATAAATAGGGTTTTTCCTAACAAGTTAAGCCCCAGTTTGATGAACCAGTCAATAATGAGGTGAGAAGAATGGGATCAAGGGAAAAAATGGCCGAGTATAGCGCAAAACGGGCTTCCCAGGACGCCGGCCGGCCTGCTGACGACGTTTGCCGGGGGAGGGTCCGCCAGTTGCTGGATCCGGACAGCTTTGTCGAACTGGATTCGTTCGTTGCGGCGCGCGGCCTGAAGTTTGGCCCGGCCAGACCCAGCGTGGCCGGCGACGGTGCAGTGACCGGATATGGCACGATTGATGGCCGGCAAGTTTTCGTCGCGGCTCAGGATCCGGCCGTTTATGGCGGCTCGATCGGGCAGATGCACGCGGAGAAAATCGGCAAGGCTATTCAGCTGGCTGCCGAAGCCCAGGTTCCGTTTATCGGTCTCTATGATACTGGCGGTGCCCGGATTGAGGAGGGGATTGTCGGACTGGAAGGCCTGGGCAATCTGCTGGCCGTCCTCGATTCCGCATCCGGCGTGATTCCGCTGCTTGCCGCCGTTTTCGGGCCTTGTGCCGGCGGCGCGGCATTTGTCGCCGCCAATAGCGATTTTATCCTGATGAGTGAAAAAGGTTCAGGATTATTCATGAACGGGCCGATGGTCGTGTCCGGCATTGAAAACCGCGCTTTGGATCCCGCCGATATCGGCGGCGCCCGCGTCCATGCCAGGGAAACCGGCCTGGCCTCGCTGGTCGCACCGGACGAAACCGCACTGATCGCTCAGATTCGCAGCCTGCTGGCTTATTTACCGGATAGCGGCGAGGGATTTATCTACACGGGACAGAGCGATGATGATCCCAATCGAACGTCAGATCGTCTGGATGTCATAGCCTCTAATCTGGATAACGGTTACGATATGCGGGAAGTGATCCGCGAAGTCTTTGATGAAAACTCCTTCCTTGAATTGACGGCTGATTACGCAGTCGGCCTGATCACCGGATTGGCCAGGCTGAACGGGCAGACAGTCGGTGTTTTGGCCAATGCCGCGCCGCGTCTCGATTCGGCCATGGCCGGCAAGGCAGTCCGCCTGATCGGTTTATGCGACCGTTTTACGCTGCCCCTGATTTCCTTGGTCGATGCCGAAGGCTATGCCATCGGGCTGGCTCAGGAAAAGGGCGGCCTGATCCAGGCCGGCGCCGGCCTGATGCAGGCAACACTGCGATTGCAGACCGCCAGAATCGGCGTCATCGTCGGCAAAGCGACCGGTACGGCGTATCTCTCCCTCGCCGGCAAGAACTGCGGCACGGATATGCTCTACGCCTGGCCAACCGCTGAAATCGCTGTGGTGAATGCCGATACCGCCGCCCATATCATCTATCGCCGTGATATCGCCGCTGCCGCCGACCCGGCGGCCGCCCGCCAGGATTTCGTCCGGCGCTATGCCGATGAGATAGCCAGCCCTTATGTCGCCGCTTCACTCGGCCATGTCGATGAAGTGATCCGCCCGGCCGCTACCCGGCCGCGCCTGATCAGCGCTCTGGAAATGCTGACTTCATGACCGGCCAGGCAAACGGGCCTTTCAAACCGAGTAACGGCTTAATGCAGATGAGGAGGAGAAGATCATGAAAAAGTTTTTGATAAAGGTGAACGGCGTTTCTTACGAGGTTGAGGTCGAGGAGACCGGTTCCTATACCGGCGCGGCCATGAACGCCCCGCTGCCTGCCCCGGTTCCGGCCGCAGCCCTGCCGGCTGCGCAGGCTCCGGCTCCTGCTGCCGCACCGGCTTCGGTTCCGGCCGCTCCTGTGCCGGCATCCGCCGCTCTGTCCGGCCGGACCGGCAGCCAAATCGTCAAGGCCCCCATGCCGGGCACGATATTAAGCATCAAGGTCGCTGCCGGCGCAGCCGTTCAGAAAAGCCAGGTGCTCTGCGTTCTGGAAGCCATGAAAATGGAGAACGAAATCGTCGCGCCGCGGGACGGTGTGATTGCCGGCATTCATACAGCCCAGGGAGCGTCCGTTAATTCCGGCGACCCGCTGGTCAGCCTGGAATAATCCCGGCCGTTAACTGTACCGCATATTTGCCTCATATAAGGAGGATATTTTCATGGCTCAGGTTAAAATCACGGAAACCATCCTGCGCGACGCCCACCAGTCCCTGGCGGCAACCCGCATGACGATTGACGAGATGGAGCCGGCTCTGGCCAAACTGGACGGGATCGGCTACAACGCCCTGGAGTGCTGGGGCGGGGCGACTTTCGACAGCGCGATGCGCTTTCTGAACGAGGACCCCTGGGAACGGCTGCGCACAATCCGCAAAGCCTGCCCCAGAACCAAGCTGCAAATGCTGCTGCGGGGACAGAACCTTCTCGGATACAAGCATTATGCCGACGATGTCGTCGATAGCTTCGTATCCCGTTCCATAGCCAACGGCATCGACATCATCCGGATTTTTGACGCCCTGAACGATTTCCGGAACATCGAGAAGGCCATGAAAGCCTGCCGCCGCGAAGGCGGTCATGCCCAAGGCTGCATTTCCTACACAACCAGTCCGTTTCACTCAATCGAACGATTCGTTTCTGACGCCGGGCGACTCCAGGATATGGGCGCGGATTCGGTCTGCATCAAGGACATGGCCGGGCTGCTGCTGCCTTACGAAGCCTATAAGCTGGTCAAAGCGCTGAAGGAAACCCTGTCAATACCAGTGGAGCTGCATACGCACTACACCAGCGGCGTCGGTTCGATGACCTACCTTAAAGCCATCGAAGCCGGCTGCGACATTGTCGATACAGCCTTGAGCCCGCTGGCCATGGGCACTTCCCAGCCGCCGACCGAACCTTTGGTCGCCACTCTCGCCGGCACGGAATATGATACCGGCCTGGATCTGCGCCAGCTGACCGAGGCATCCGAATTTTTCCGGGAAATCCGGCAGAAATGGCTGGCCAGCGGCCTGCTCGACCCGAAGGTTCTCGGCGTCGATGTCAACGCCCTGATCTACCAGGTTCCAGGCGGCATGTTATCCAACCTGGTCTCGCAGCTCAAGCAAGCCGGTAAAATGGACCAGCTTGACGCCGTTCTGAACGAAGTGCCGCGAGTGCGCGAAGATTTCGGCTATCCGCCGCTGGTTACGCCGACCTCGCAGATCGTCGGCACTCAGGCAGTTATGAACATCATTATGAATGAGCGTTACAAACTGGTTCCCAAAGAATCGCGAGGCCTGGTAAAAGGCGAATATGGCCGTACGCCGGCGCCGATCAGCGCGGCCATCCAGGAGAAGATTCTCGGTTCGGAAGAGCCGATCACCTGCCGTCCGGCCGACCTGATCGAACCGGAACTTGACAAAATCCGGATTCAGGCTGCAGAATATATTGAGCAGGAAGAGGATATTCTGACTTATGCCATGTTCCCGCAGGTTGCCGAGAAATTTTTCAAATGGCGACGGGCCCAGCGGCATTTGGTTGACGACACGGTCGGAAGCGCCGAAGGCGGATACCAGCCTGCCTGATTTCTCTGCCAGCGGTTAAGATTGCCCAGTTCTGAACGGAGCGTTGACATGGATTTTACATCATCCAGCCTGATCGGCAAGATCGAGAAAACCATGCCGAAAATGAGCAAAGGCCAAAAGGCCATTGCAGCCTACATTCTGGCCAATTATGAACAGGCGGCCTACGTAACGGCCGCACGCATTGGCGAAGACGCCGGCGTCAGCGAATCGACGGTTGTCCGCTTTGCGATGGAGCTGGGATTCGACGGCTATCCGCATTTCCAGAACGCCCTGCAGGAAGAGCTCAAGGTCCGCCTGACATCGGTCCAGCGCATGAAAGCTTCGATGAAGCTGGCCGACCGCGACGATATTCTCGGGGCGGTCTTGCTGTCCGATCAGGAGAGGTTGAAGCAAACCTATGAGAAAATTGACCGCAAATCCTTCAATCAGGCAGTTGACCTGATCCTCGGCGCCAATAAAATCTATATCCTCGGGGTGCGCAGTTCGGCTACGCTGGCCGGATTTCTCGGATTTTACTTCAACTTGATTTTCGATAATGTCCGTTTGGTTCATACGACCAGCGTCAGCGAGATGTTTGAGCAGATCCTGGCTGTCAAAGAAGGCGATGTCGTGATCGGCATCAGCTTCCCCCGTTATTCCAAACGCACGATCAAGGCGATGAGCTATTCCCGGACGACCGGCGCGACTGTGATTGCGATTACCGACAAAGCGGGCACGCCGATTTCCGACACCGCCGATCTCTGCCTGATGGCTCCCAGCGACATGACATCCTTTGTCGACTCGCTGGTCGCGCCGCTGAGCGTGATCACCGCCTTGATCGCGGCCGTCGGTTTCAAACGCCATGATGTCGTCGCCAAGACTCTGGAAAAGCTGGAACGGGTTTGGGACGAATATGATGNNCCAGCCGGCCGGCAGCAAGCTAGCCGCATCTTCCGCCATCCGGATTGCGCTCACGGCCGACCGGGAAGAGGAAAGGCAGCTGATCAGCCAGCTGGCTCTGCAGGGCATCCATGCCGCTGCCGCCGATTTCGGCGGCGAATTTATTTCCTCAGTCTCGAAAATGGTCGAACGGGCAGTTGTGGCGGCTAAGAGGGAGGGCATCATCGGTTCGACGCATGCCGAAGAGGGAGCGATTGCCGGCGCTGCCCATGAAGCGGTGTCCCAGCTGATCCAGAAGGCCATCGGCCTCAATGTCGGCGGCAAGATCGGCATCGCCCGCCTGGACGACCACATCAGCGTCTGCGTCTTCTTTGGCATTGGGCTTCTGCACCTGAATGAAATAGCGATCGGCCTCGGCCATCGTGTGATTTGATCAGAATCGGGCGACGGCCGCGCACAGGCCGGAGACAGGAACAGGAAACAACGATGAATGAAAATCTGACGATCGCCCTGGACGGGCCAGCCGGCGCCGGCAAGAGCACAATCGCCCGCCTGCTGGCCAGACAGTTGAATATTTTATATCTGGACACCGGCGCCATGTACCGCGCGGTCGGCTTGAAAGCCCTGCGGCTCGGTTTGTCGACCCGCGACGGGACGGCCATAGCCGAAATGCTGGGCCGCACAAGTCTGGAAGTCCGGTTTCTCGATCGGGAACAGCAGATATGGCTCGACGGGGAGGATGTGACCCGCGCCATCCGGACTCCGGAAGTTTCCCTGGCCGCATCGGATGTCAGCGCTTTGCCGCCTGTCCGCCTGAAGCTGGTTGAGCTGCAGCGCCAGATCGCCGCCCGGCAGTCCCTGATTCTTGACGGCCGGGACATCGGTACTTATGTCCTGCCCGCGGCCCGCTGGAAATTCTACCTGACTGCCGAACCGGCGGAACGG
>DOFA01000032.1:18769-21353 GCA_003532195.1 Clostridiales bacterium | reverse complement strand
AACACATGCAGCCGATCATGAAAATCCGTGTCGGTGCCAAGTATCGGATAGGTGTAAGGGCCAATATCATCCAGTGAATCCTGAGGTTGAAAAAACATGCTTAAGGTTTCTCCGCGTCGGTCCGGGATGATTCCGCGGCCTGGGCTGCCGCGTTGGCGCGGGCTGCCGCTTCGCTGCCCTGCAGTTCAGCCTGTCGTAAATGTTTGCGCCCGACGATGATCGTCACTAATCCAATGGCAAAGAGCAGCAGGAGGCTGAGGATGCCATAGGAGGATCGCCCCGACAGATCGGCGACCAAGGCATAGAGGGCCGGGCCCATGACGGCTGCGAATTTGCCAAAGATATCGAAGAAGCCGAAATATTCGTTGGAACGGTTCGGCGGGATCAGCTTGCCGAAGAAGGATCGGGAAAGAGCCTGGATACCGCCCTGGCAGGTCCCGACCAGCACGGCCATCGCCCAGAACAGCATCGCCGCCCGGGTCAGGGCATGATCAAAGCCGGCGGATTTTTCCTGGTTCTGCAGGAAGGCGTCCGCTTGCGTGCCAATGGCCTGCAAAGAATCGCGGGCTGCGGTTTGGGCATCGGCGTTGTCATAATTTTCCGGGACATCCGCGGCCGTTTCCTCAATCAGGTCTGAAAAATCCTTGGCCCGCGTCTTATTGGCCAGAATGCCCATACCGGCTGTTTTCAATTGCTCCAGATCGGTTTCAAAATTCTTGCGGTTTTCCAGATCCAGGGCTTGCCAGTCTGTCTGGTCCGCGGCATCCTGGAAGACCTTTTCAAATTCCTGGTTATAGGCGTTCTGGGACGGCTCGAGCGAATATCCCATATAGAAGCCAACCGAACAAATGAAGAAATAGATCACAATGGCAATGGATATCATCCGGATCGAGCCAATGCGCGCAGACAGGCGGCTGAATAAAATCGAAAAAGGCACCGCAACAATCTGAGTGACCAGCAGGGCCAAAATCATTCCCTGGGTGCCCAGACCCAGCGACGAACCATAGGCGGTGGCCATATGAATGACGGTATTGACGCCGTCAATATAAAAGAAATAGGCCAGCATGAATACAAAAATGGCTTTGTTGCGGAAAATGTCATTCATCGTCAGCCAGATATTGTGAAGTGTGTTTTTAATCAAGGCTCCGGCCGGTTTTTCCTCATAATGGACCTGGTGTACCCGGCGCAGCATGGGCAGGCTGAAGGCCGCCCACCAGGCGACGCAGATCAGGCAGGACAGCTTGACTGCCAGCGTTCCGTCGATGCCGAAATTTTCCCCGAAAAGAATCAGGGCGATCGAGATCAGGAAGGGGATCGTGCTGCCGCCGAGGTATCCCATGGCATAACCCCAGGCAGACACCTTATCCATGCGGTCGGCTGTTGTGACATCGGTCAGGAAGGAATCATAGAACAGCAGGGATCCGGAAAAACCGATATAAGAGAAAACATAGCCGACCAGCATGAGTTTCCAGTTGTCGGTCAAGGCCATCGTCGTCGTGAAGACCAGCCCAAGCAGCAGGAAAAAGCTGAACAGCTTTTTCTTCATGCCCCGGTAATCGCCGATCGCGCCCATGACTGGCGCCAGAATTGCCAGGACCAGGGTCGCCAGCGATGAAGCGTATCCCCACCAGACATCACCGGACTCGCCGGCCTGAGCCGCCACCTGGGAAAAATAGATGGGGAACACCGCGGCCATGATGATGGTGGCATAAACAGAATTTGCCCAGTCGTAAAGGATCCAGCTCTTCTCAATCTTCGTGAATCGGTCCGCGCGCTGCTTGGCCATGTGCTTGCATCCTTTCTTTGTCTGAGATCCGATCAGGCTCCGTATGGGACGTATTTGATCCGGCTTGGGTTGAATCGCTTGAGATTCTTCAGCATGCGCTCATCCGGTTCAAAGATCACCAGCAGGCGCTCGCCTTTATATTCCGCTTCAATAAACCAGTTGTTCGGCGACTTGATGCTGGAAGAGCAATCCAGGAGCTTGCGGTTTCCTTTCGCAGCCTGTCGATAGTCGTCGCTGCTGACTTTGGCCATCAGTTCAAATTCCTTGGCTTTGCCGCTGAAGACCCTTTTGCGCCGGCGCCGGGCGATGATCATGTCGATATCGAGGTCGCCGTTGGTCACGATGTACTCATATTCGCGGTTCATGCCTGAAAGCAGGAACCACAGGCCATAGCCGAGGCCGACCAGCAGCAGGGGCACCAGGAAGCTGAAATATCCGCCGAACATCATGATGGCCGCCATAATCAAGAAGCTGGCCACCATCAGTCCGGTAATTTTCCAATAATCCTGGCCGGTTTTGCGCCGGGCGACTATTTTCTCCATAAAAGTATCATCCATAAAGATTTCCTCCCATCAGCGGGTGAGCTGAAGATATGAACCTATTCTATCTTAAGTATCTGGTAAAGTAAAAGGGGCAAATTAAATAAACAAACGGCGCCTATTAACTTCCACCCTCGCACTGGCCTCCGGCCAGCGCTTGAGGTGGAAGAGGCGCCGTAATGTTTATTGGCATCTGACGTAAGAGCTTTTTACTGCTGCAGTAAAAATTCTAACGGCGCCTATAAACTTCCACCCTCGC
>DOFA01000032.1:0-18762 GCA_003532195.1 Clostridiales bacterium | reverse complement strand
CGTAAGAGCTTTTTACTGCTTAATTAGTACATTCCGCCGCCTGGAGGGCCGCCGGCCGGCATCGGGGGCTCTTTCTCGGGAATGTCGGCGACAATGGCTTCGGTGGTCAGCAGCATGGCGGCCACGGAAGCCGCATTCTGCAGAGCGGTGCGGGTCACTTTGGCCGGGTCGACGATACCGGTTTCCATCATGTCAACATAGGTTTCGCTGATCACGTCAAACCCGATGCCATGCGAACTGTTCTTTACTTTCTCGCAGATGACGCTGCCATCGAGGCCGGAATTGGCCGCAATCTGACGGACCGGCTCTTCGAGAGCTTTAAGGACAATGCGGATACCTGTTTTGACATCGCCGGAATTTTCAGCAACCAATGCCTGGACATTCGCCAATACATTGATAAAGGCGGTGCCGCCGCCGGCGACGATGCCTTNNAGTTTCTTTTCTTTCATTTCGGTTTCGGTAGCCGATCCGACTTTGATCACAGCTACGCCGCCGGACAATTTTGCCAGCCGCTCCTGGAGTTTTTCGCGGTCGAAATCAGAAGTTGTTTCCTCGATCTGAGCGCGGATGGAGCCGATGCGGCCTTTGATCTCTTTTTCACTGCCGGCGCCGTCAACGATGATTGTGTTTTCTTTCTGAATTTTGATCTGACGGGCGTGACCGAGCTGGTCGAGGGTGGTTTCCTTGAGTTCCAGGCCGAGTTCTTCGGTGATGACCTGGCCGCCGGTCAGGACGGCGATATCCTGGAGCATGGCTTTCCTTCTGTCGCCAAATCCCGGAGCTTTGACCGCGACGCAGGTGAACGTGCCGCGCAGCTTGTTGACCAGGATGGTGGCCAGCGCTTCGCCTTCAAGATCTTCGGCGATGATGACCAGTTTGCGGCCGGCCTGGACGATCTTTTCCAGAACTGGCAGGATTTCCTGGATATTGGTGATTTTCTTGTCGGTGATCAGGATATACGGATCATCCAGAACCGCTTCCATTTTATCGGAGTCGGTGACCATGTACGGCGAGACATAGCCGCGGTCGAACTGCATGCCTTCGACGACTTCCAGTTCGGTCAGCATGGTTTTGGACTCTTCAACCGTGATGACGCCATCGGACGTCACTTTCTCCATTGCGTCTGCAATCAATTCGCCGATGACGGAATCATTGGCGGCAATTGAAGCAACCCGGGTGATATCCTGTTTGCCGGCAACTTTCTTGGCGCCGTCGGCGATGCCATTGACAGCGGCATCGACAGCCAGCATGATGCCTTTTTTCAAGATCATCGGATTGGCACCGGCAGCAATGTTCTTGATACCTTCGCGAATGATCGCCTGAGCGAGCAATGTGGCTGTTGTGGTACCGTCGCCGGCGACATCATTGGTTTTGGTCGCGACTTCCTTGACCAGCTGGGCGCCCATGTTCTCAAAACGGTCTTCCAGTTCAATTTCCTTGGCGATCGTCACACCGTCATTGGTAATTATCGGCGAGCCGAATTTCTTGTCGAGAACAACGTTGCGGCCTTTCGGGCCGAGCGTGATCTTGACGGTATCCGCGAGTTTGTTGACGCCTCTTTCCAGGGCATGCCTGGCGTCTTCAGCATATTTCAAATCTTTAGCCATGTTGATCTACCTCCGGTTTTCTGTGAATGATTTCACTCGACGATAGCGAGAATGTCGCTCTGTTTGAGAATCGTGTATTCGACATTGTTCATCTTGATTTCGGTCCCGGCATATTTGCTGATCAGCACCCGGTCCCCGACTTTGACCTGCATGACGACTTCTTTGCCGTCAATATTGCCGCCAGGTCCCACTGCGATGATTTCCGCTACCTGCGGTTTCTCTTTCGCCGTTCCGGGCAGAACAATCCCGCTCTTGGTCGTTTCTTCCATTTCGATCATTTTGATGACAACTCGGTCACCTAAAGGTTTGATGGTCATGTAAATGCCTCCTTTATTGTTGTTCTGATCCATCTGATAAAGTTAGCACTCTAACATCCAGAGTGCTAACTTCAAAAATAAATATAGGCTCTTGCCGCAGTTTTGTCAAGAGGGATTCATAACAGATACGATAAAATGTTTATCGAATAAAAGAAGGTGGCGATGCTGGATTCCGCCAGCGGCTCGGCCAGCGCCGGCAGATAGGGAACCAGAAAGCCCAGGGTCAGGAGCAGGATGGCCAGCTGAATCGTGCCGAGGAGCAACCCGGCCAGCATACCGCCCAGCCGGTTGATGGCGCTGATTCCCGGCGCGCGATCGGTCACCTTGGTCAGGGCGCGGACGATGAAATGGATAGCCAGGGACGCCACAACAAACATCAGGACAAATACGGCCGCGTTCAGGGCAAATTTAAACAAGACTGCGGCGAATTCCGGATAGGCCTGGGTGACGCTGTTGTCAGGAGTCGGCAGATTCGACTGCATCAGCCGGGCGAGGGCCGGCGGCAGATTGAAGCTTTCAATAGCTGTGCCGATATTTTCGGACGTCAGCTGCAAAGGTTTCAGGATGCCGTCGGTCAGCTTGACGGCAAGGGAGTTCAGAAACGGCACTTCAGCCAGTACGTCGGTCAGCGGTCCGATCAGGAACAAGGTGATCGCGAAAGCCACGATAAACAGGACCAGCCGGCCCAGCATAACCAGAAAGCCGTTTTTCAATCCAATTAAAGCGCAAAGGATCAGGATCGCAATCAGAATCAGGTTGACCAGCATCTTGCATCGCCTCGCTTGTGTTTTAAATGTGTCCGCTCCTGCCTATGTCCCGGAAACAGCAGCGGTTGTCGTCGTTTCCGGGGTCGGAGCAGCGGTTTCGGTCGGTATGGTTGTCGTTTGCTTGGATTCCGTGGTAGTTGCCCCAGTCGTAGAGTCAGTTTCCTGGCTGGTGGCGGCATTCGGTTCCGTGGTTTCAGTCGGCGCCGGTTCCGTTTTTCCGGTTGTCGGCGTTTGGGCTGTCGTAGTTGTTTTTGGCGTCACCGCTGGCAGAACGGTGCCGGAATTGGGCGCGCCGGGTATGACCTTGACCGGATCGAAAGGATAGGTCTTACCGAAAATGAATTCTTGCAAGAGCGGAATCATGCCGTTATAGTCGCAGAGGTTGACCCAGGAGGAGCCGGAATACTCCGTGAAGTAACCGGCGATCGGGATCTGCAGCTGATCGATTTCCCCGCTCATCAGGGGGATGACCTTGAGGCCTATTTCCGTGATCCGGGTTTTACTGATGTTGGTTGTGATCAAGCCCAGCCCTTCGGATATCAGGTTGATTTGTGTATTCATTTCAGTTTTGAGGAATTCGGTGAAAAGCGCTTGCAGGACGGTACGCTGCCTCGCCATGCGCTTGTAGTCGCTGTCGAGTTTGCGGATCCGGGAGTAGGCGACCGCCTGCCGCCCATTCAGTTTCTGCAGCCCGGATGATTCCAGGGCCGTGGTGGGAGGCGTATTGGGATAAGTTCTATTCATGCCCAGCGCTATTTCGTTCAGGTAAGGCAATTCTTTGGGCTGGACATCGACCATGACCCCGCCAGCCAGATCGATCATCTTTTCCATGCCGTTCATATTGATGACTGCATAATTCTCGATGCTGAGGCGGAACGTTTCGTTGACCACGCGCATGGCCAGAAGCGGCCCGCCCAGGGAGTTGGCCGCGTTGATCTTGTTGGGTTCCGAACGGCCGGGAATGTAAACCAGCATATCCCTTTGCAGGGAGGTGAGCTTGATTTTGCCGTTGATTTCGTCGATGGTCAGGATCATCATCGAATCGGAACGCTCTTCAAAACTATCCTCATTAAGGGTGTCGACGCCAAGCAGAAGAATGTTGATGATGCCTTTCTCGGTTGGTATAGGATTAACCAGGCTTTCGGTCGGGACGTTAAATTCGCTGGGCAGGGTTTCGTCCGATGGATTTATGACATTGATTTTGCCGACCATATGCCGCCAGACCAGATAGCCGCCGAGGGCGACGACCAATAGTAAGGCAGCCAGGGTCACTGCGGCAATCCGGGCCGTTCTCCTGGTGCCCGGCTTGGTCTGTTTCGCGCGCTGCCTGCGGTTTTTCCCGGTTCCGCCCTGCGGTGGCTGTGCGGATAAATGATGGCCGTTACCGGCCGGTTTTGCATGGGTGCCGCCCGTGGTCCCTGACGGAACATATCGCGGCTGATGCGTTTTCTTCACGAATCAAAGCCTCCCAAAAAGGCTGTTCTCCAATGGAACTGCCAATTTTTCCAGAGTAAATCGTCTCATCATAGCACGGATCAGGCTGATCCGGTAATATAAAACACTGATTTAAAAAATTCTTTACATTATCGAAAAGTATCCGCAAGCAATCCGCAATAGAGAACCTGAATAGCAAAACCGGCGCAGGATCAGTTCCGGACGTTATCCATCCGCATACCCGTTGGGGTTTTGCGACTGCCAGCGCCAGGAATCCGCGCACATTTCATCCAGGCTCCGTTCAGCCTGCCAGCCGAGAAGCTCGCGGGCTTTGCTCGGATCGGCGTAACAGGCGGCGACATCTCCGGCCCGGCGCGGATCAAACTGGCAGGGGATCTTGCGGCCGCTGGCCTTCTCATAAGCCCGGACTGTTTCCAGGACACTGTAACCGCGGCCGGTGCCCAGGTTGACCGCTTCGGTACCTTTATGATCCCTGACATGCTCAATCGCCCGGCAGTGGCCGAGCGCCAGGTCGACAACATGGATGTAGTCCCGGATGCCGGTGCCGTCCGGCGTGGGATAATCGCGGCCGAAAATATGCAGGACTGGGCGGCGGCCGATGGCCACCTGAGCGATATAAGGCACCAGGTTGTTGGGGATACCGGACGGATCCTCGCCGATCAGGCCGGACGGATGGGCGCCGATCGGATTGAAATAGCGCAGCAGCATAATCGACCAGTCAGGTTCGGCAGCAGCCAGGTCGCGCAGGATCTGCTCGTTCATGTATTTGGTCCAGCCGTATGGATTGGTGCAGGAGCGGGGAAAGTCCTCGGTGATCGGCACGCTGGCCGGAACGCCATACACAGTGGCCGATGAACTGAAAACCAGGCGGCGGACCTGGAATTGCCGCATGACTTCACATAGGCTGAGCGTGCTGTCGAGGTTATTGCGGTAATATGCCAAAGGGGCTGATACCGATTCGCCAACCGCTTTTAGTCCGGCAAAGTGAATGACCGATTCAATCCGGTGTTTGCGGAAAAGTCCGGCCAAAGCAAATCGGTCGCAGACATCCAGCTGATAAAAGGCGAAATCCCGGCCGGTTATGGCCTTAACCCGGTTCAGTGCTTCCGGGCGGCTATTGCTCAGGTTGTCCGCGACGACCAGCTCGTGTCCGCCGTTCAGCAGTTCAACGCAGGTGTGGCTGCCAATATAGCCGGCGCCGCCGGTTACCAGAATTGTGCTCATGCAAAGTCCTCCCGGCCGATTGTCCTGATAACAATGTAGCAGGACTTGACCGGGTTGCCAAGTCCGTTATGTCTTGCCCTGCAGGAAAAATGTTAAATCGTGCTGCAGAACCTGTTGCCTGCCAGAATAGAGCCTGCCGGTGCAGAAATCAAAACCGAAAATTCCGGCGCGGACAAATCCGGCGATAATCTGGCGGTATTCTGGCGCTGACGGCGAATCAGGCGCGTTAGGTCTTTTCAAATCTCGGTGTTATCCTTATACTAAAACTGGTTTATCAAATCAGTTGGAGATTATACAAACCTTCAGGAGGCGAATTTCTTGGATCCTGGCATCTGCCGCTACCGCAGAATCATCAGTCTGGGCATTGGCTTTATCTTTTTGTTCCTGTCCGCTGCCGCCGGCTGCGCGGCCGGTCAGACTGTCCAATCCCAGACAGACGCTGCAGCAGCGGTCTCTGCCAGTCTTCCCCGCAGCGGTCTGGAACATGAAACAGCCCGCTCCCCTGACAGGACTGATGTGACGCTGACCGCAACTCCCCAGGCCAGCGCGCCGATACCGCCGAAAGTGACCGCGGCGCCGACTCCTGAAGCGACGCCAGTGTCAACTGCCGCGTCGACGTCTGAACCGGCGCCGACTCCAACTGCCGCGCCGACATCTGAACCGGCGCCGACTCCAACTGCCGCGCCGACATCTGAACCGGCGCCGACTCCAACTGCCGCGCCGACGTCTGAACCGGCGCCGACTCCAACTGCCGCGCCGGAGCCTGACCCGACGCTGGCGCCAACTGCCGTGCCGACACCAGAACCTTCAGGCATACAAATTAATTTACCCGGCGTACCATTGAATTGGCCGCTCAGTGCCAGCCAGAAAACACGCGTTGATCATTTTATTGATCTGGTCAACCAAGCCCGCGCCGACGAAGGTTTGCCGGCTCTGGCCGCAGGCGGTTCCGCCCTGCAGGAGGCGGCGGCAATCCGCGCCGCGGAGATATCCGTCAAATTCAGCCACGACCGGCCGACCGACCAGGCAGATAGTATCGTCTGGTATTCGCTGCTCGGTGCTTTGGACATCAGTTACTGGTGGGCCGGCGAAAATATCGCAGGCGGTCAGGCTACCCCGGAAGCCGCCATGCAGGACCTGATGAATTCCCCCGGGCATCGCAGCAACATCCTCAATGCGTCAGCGGACACCCTGGCGATCGGCGTTTATACCGATTCGTCCGGCAGAAACTGGTGGGTTCAGGAATTCATCAAATCCCGTTGATTGTGGAGGTAATTAACTTTGGACACTGCTGAACTGGCCATCAACAAATTGATTATCCTTTCCATCCTCAGCCGGATCCAGGGGGTCACCCTGAACCAACTGACCACTCTGGCTCTGGAAACGCTGTATATGGATTATTTTGATTTTGTCGTTGCTTTTGAAGAGATCTGCCAGGATCACCTGGCGGTCGAAAGTGTACGTAAGGGGGAAGAAACCCGCGACGCCTCCGGCCGGCCGGTAACCCGCTGCGATCTGACCCAGGAAGGCCGGGCAATCCTCTCCACCTTGGAACCCCGCATTCCCCTGCCCATCCGCTCCTACCTGGCACAGTCCTGTTCCGGCTGGCAGAAGGATATCCGTCTGCAAAGTGTCCTGACCGCGACCTGCGAACCGGATGGCAATGGTCTGTACCAGGTGCGGCTCAAACAGCACGACGGATTAAAAGATCTGATCGACCTGCATCTGGCCATACCCGACCGCAGCATGGCGGAACAGATCTGTGAACGCTGGAAGCGCCATCCACAGACCGTCTATCTGGGGCTTCTGTCGCTGCTGACCGGCGAACCGACTCTGGCAACAGAAGAAAGACTGGTGGACAATTCCTTCACAGCACCTTTGAACGCAGAAAAAAGCGCCGGCGACGCAGATGACGCTGAAGATACAGCCATCGATCCGCAGCAGCAGACACTCTTTCCTTAAATTCCCTGGATTTTCGTTCCGGGGATCCTGTTATTCGATCAGGCCGGGCAGGCCCTTGACTTTAGCGGCCAGAGCAGCCGCATAAGCGTCAAGTCCGGCTTCCGCGTCAGCATCCGGCAAACCTTTGATCTCAAAAGGTTCCAGGCGTTCAGCCTGGAGGTTCCCCATCAGCGTCTGGATCGTTTCCGCTGCCTTCGTGCCCCAGCCATAGGATCCGATCACACCAAATATCCTGGTTTTCGGACGCAGGGCGTTGACCGTCAGGGCAGCGTAAGCCACATTCGGATGCGGCCCGCCCAATACAGTCGGCGTCGCCAGGATCAGAGCGGCGGCATCAACCAGATCGGTGATGAAATGGCCGGTTTCAATGGCCAGGCTGTCCGGCTTACTGCCCAGATCGCGGCAAATAACCGATATGCTCTGTTCCGAAAGCTTGACTGCCAGGCGTTCAACCATGACGCGCGTGCTGTTGTGCATGCTGACATAAGCGATTGCCACCAGGCGCTTGACGCCGTCGCCGGTCCACTTTTCGTAACTGCCGAGAATCAGGTCCGGATCGTACCAGACCGGGCCGTGCGCCGGGGCGATCAGGTGCGGCTTAAGACTGCGGACGCGGTTCGTATATTTGGCAATTGTTCCGCGGAAGGGCATCATGATCTCCGAGTAGTAAGCTTTGGCGGCCAGCCGCTGTTCGGTGCTCGAAGTGGAGAATGCTTTCGGCGTCGAATAATGGGATCCGAAAAGGTCGCTGGAAAACAGGATCTGGTCCTCTTCAAGATAGGCCATGGTGTTGTCCGGCCAGTGCGCCAGCGGGATCATCATGAAGCGCAGCGTTTTGCCGCCCAGTTCCAGGCGGTCGCCCTCGGCGACGATCTTGAACTGGTCCGCGGATAGATGCAAATGAGTCCGCGACAAATCGCGGACCTTGGAGTTGGCAACAATCACCGCCATCGGGTAGCGCTTCAGAAATGCCTTGTTGCCGCCGGCATGATCCTGTTCGGTATGCAAGCTGACCAGGTAATCGATCTTCTTGACTCCGGCATCTTCCAGGTTACGGAACAGAACATCCATCTTGTCCGGGTCAACCGCGTCGATCAGGGCAGTCTTCTCTTGCCCGACTATCAGGTAGGAATTGTATGTGGTGCCAAAAGGTGTCGGCATCAGGCAGTCAAAAAGCTGGCGTTCAGGGTGGGCAGCTCCGACTTCAAAGACATGATCGCCAATCGCTAGAACTGACATGATTTGCGCTCCTTACTAAACTTCGCTGAAGTCATCCTTACCGGCGCCGCACTGCGGGCAGACCCAGTCTTCCGGAATATCGGCAAAATCGGTCCCAGGAGCGACACCGGAATCCGGGTCCCCTTTAACCGGGTCGTAAACATACCCGCACAGGTTGCATACATAACTTTTCATAAATATTAGCCTCGCTTTCTCATTGTGTTCCGTCGTCTGATCCAGGCATCTGAATCCATTATAACGAAAAGGGCAGAAGAATGGAAAGCACAAATGTTACAGGGTTATATACCTCGGGCATGGTCAAAGCCCATTAAAGCCCAATTTTTTATTTGATAAACTCAAATTCCAGATCGTGCAGGGCGACGAGGTCGCCTTCCTGAACCCCAGCTTTCTCCAGGGCGTCGATCACGCCTCTTTTCCGGATCAGCCGCTGGAAGTATTGCAGAGATTCCGTATCATCAAAATTAGTTGAGTTGACCAGATTGACGATCCAATCGCCGGTCACACGATACACCATGTTATCTTTCTCAATCTTGAAAAGCGCCTCTTGCTGAAACTGGTAGGAAATCTCTTCCTGGTGCCAGTCGGACAGGACAATCGGCGGCAGCTGTCGGATAACTCCGGCGGCATGCCGGATCAATTCCCCGACGCCCTCTTTGGCCGGCGCGCAGATGGGAAACACCCTGAAGCCCCGTTCTTCCAGGGCGGCCCGCCAAATAGCCAGGGTTTGCGGATCGGCCAGGTCGGTTTTATTTAAAGCGACCACCTGGGTTTTTTCCGACAAATGCGGATCATAAGCCGCCAGCTCGCCGTTGATCCGGTCGAAGTCTTGCAGCGGATCGCGGCCGGACTGGCCGGAAGCATCCAGAACATGGATCAGCAGCCGGGTCCGTTCGATATGTTTGAGAAAAGCCAGGCCCAGGCCCCGGCCTGTATGTGCGCCTTCTATCAATCCGGGTATATCCGCCAGGACAAAACTGAAATCATCGACTGCGACGACACCAAGCTGCGGCTGCAGCGTGGTGAACTCATAATCGGCAATTTGGGGCCGGGCTGCGGAAACCACCGAAAGCAAGGTGGATTTACCGACATTGGGATAGCCGATCAAGCCGGCGTCAGCCAGCAATTTAAGCTCGATCTGCAGTTCGAACGCTTCACCGGGTTCACCGGCACGGGCAAAGTTCGGGGCCTGGCGGACGCTGTTCGCAAAATGGACATTGCCGCGGCCACCGCGGCCGCCGCGGGCGATGACCGCTTCCTGGCCGGCTTGGGTCAGGTCAGCCAGCGTTCTGCCGGTTTCGCCGTCCCGGATCAGGGTGCCAACCGGCACGCGGATGCGCAGGTCAGCGCCTTTGCGGCCAAACCGGTTGCTTGCGCCGCCTTTTTCGCCATCCTGAGCTTCGTATTTACGCCGATAGCGGAAATCCTGCAACGTGCTTAAGTCGGCGGCTGCCATAAAAATGACGCTGCCGCCCCTGCCGCCGTCACCGCCGTCAGGTCCGCCGTTGGGCACATAGCGCGCCGTATGGAAAGATACCTTGCCGTCGCCGCCGTTGCCAGCCCGGACCGATATTTTCGCACTGTCAATGAACATTGCGCACCTCGCGTTTTCGTTCGGCCACCAGAGACAGGCGCCTCCGGACCGGAAATAAAAGTCCAGCCGTTGAGACCGGCTGGACCTTTCCTGCGTAATTCCCGGAAAGGACAGTCCGTTCCGGTTGGCTGTTCTGGATCAGCTGATGCCGAATTACTCGGCAGGGATAACGCTGACCTGCTTTTTGTCTTTGCCCAGGCGTTCATATTTGACCTGGCCATCAGCCCGGGCATACAGGGTGTCGTCAGATCCGATGCCGACATTCAAGCCGGGATGGACCTTGGTGCCCCGCTGGCGAACCAGGATGTTGCCGGCCATTACCACCTGACCGTCTCCCCGCTTGGCGCCCAAACGTTTCGAAGCGGATTCGCGCCCGTTGCGGGTGCTGCCGACGCCCTTTTTATGAGCTAAAAGCTGCAAATTGATTAAAATCATGCCGATGCACCTCCATCAGATAAAGCTTTTTTCAATGATTCGCACATACCGTTTGCCGTAACTGTCCTGGATCTGCCGACAGCCGACGGCCATCGTGTCCATCAGGGTCCGGGCAGTTCCGGACTGTCCGGCGTTCATGTCTTCCGGATCCGGCAGCCGGCATTCGATCAGTCCCTCTTCCAGGCGATAAACGGGCTTCAGTCCGGCCAGATCCTGCAAGCTGCCGATAACGGTCGTCGCAATGGCGGATACGGCGGCGCAAATGATGTCAGTCCCGGGATCTGCGAAGCCGGAATGGCCGGCCGCCGAAAATTCTCTGATCATCCCGTCCGGGCCGCGCCTGAGTGTCACGGTGATCATGGCTGCGTCAGGCGTTGATCCTGGTGATTCTGACGCGGGTGTAGGGCTGGCGGTGGCCGGTCTTGTTGCGGTAGCCCTTCTTGGCGTTGTACTTGAAAATGATGATTTTTTTCTGTTTGCCCTGCTTGACGATCTCTCCGTCAACGGATACATCGGCCAGATCAGGATCGCCGGTCCTCATGCCATTGTCGTCGGAAACAGCCAGTACCTGGGTGAATTTAACCGGTTCGCTGGCTTCGCCGTCCAGCTTCTCAATAAAAATCTCGTCGCCGACCGATACGCGGTATTGCTTGCCGCCGGTTGCTAAAACAGCATACATTCTGTGTTACCTCCTGTAATCAGTCTCGCTTGTCCCAGGCATGCGCTCAGCATTTAAAAGCCCGGACGATGCGGTCACCGGGTTATCTTATCATCGGGCCGGGTCTTTGTCAATGAAAAAATCCCTGGATGATCGGCGGCAGAAGGACTCCGGCCGAATAGCCGAGAGACCGGGCCAGGCCGCCGGCAATGCGGGACCGGCTGACCAACCTGGCAGCCTTGCCCAGGCCAGCTGACCAGAAATGAACAGCCAGCAAAGCCAGACCGGAAATCAACCCCATCCAGCCCATGAATAGGCCGGCCCAGACCGGCAGCAGCAGATACAGCAGATGCTGCCCGAACAGGGCGGCAGACTTTCCGTCTCCGGGATCGGCGCCGGCCATGCCGGCCGGCCAGTTCAGGATGATCAGAACCGGCAGGATCAGTCCGCTTCGGAATCCGGGTGTCAGCGAGCCGAAAGCGAGTCTGATCAGCAGCCCGGCCAAAACCATAATCGCCAGTAAAGCCAGTCCTCCCGCCCATCCTGGCCAGGCGGCCCCGGCTGGCAGGCGGCAAGCGCCAGCCAGTTCCTGCGGGATGGCAGCATCCGTTCCTATCCATTGGGGCCGGCGGATACCGGTTTGTCGCTGCCTGGCCCGGCAGGTCAGCCGGATCAATTGCCTGGAGGCTCCATAGCAGCCAGGCATGACGGCCAGGCTCCAGAACAGCCAGGCCGAGGGGTCCGAGGAGGCCGAAATCAGCCAGGCTGCCAAATAGCCCAGTGCCGCAGCCAGAACCGCGGCCGGCAGCCAGGCAAGAACATTCGCCAATAGGTTAAGCCGGCTGTCTTTGCGCCAGGCTTTATCAGTCAGCGCAGCCGGTTGCACTGGCTGGCGGTGCAAAAACAGGTTCAGCCCGCACAGGGCAGCCAGCAGCAGCAAGGCTGTCAAAAGCAGGCTAAAGGGCAATCGGGTCAGCAGATCCGCGGCAGAAGAACGCATAGCGGGATCAAAGCCGCCATTTTCCGCCAGATGATCGATTATCCAGTTGAGCGCATCGGGAAGAATCCGGGGCGAAACCATCGCCAGCGACGGAAGGATTGACGGATACTGCCTCAGCATGAACCGTCCGTCTGCAGACAGGTATTGGACCGGCTGGCCGAAACCTGGCTGATAACCGGGAAACAGGGTGGCATCCTCGCCCGTCAGCTGTTCATAGAAAACACGCTCGGCCTGTAAGCGGCCGCTGTTTGTTTCCTGACCGGCAAAAAGCGCCAGCGGACGGCTGTCCGGCCACAGCAGGATTTCCGGCGCGGTCAGGCCGCTGAACCCGGCAGGGATAAAAAGCACCATGCCGGCCGCCTGCGGCAACCGGCAGGCCGAGATCCAGATCGCAGGCGCCGCATCGCCGACGGCGGCAAGCCAGATATCGGCAGCGCTGCAATTGGAGATTACGGCAAGCTTTTGCACTTCAGCCTCGAGTTCAGCCGCCCGGACAGCCGGATCCTCGGGCAGGACCCAGACAGACCAGGATAATCCGGCGGCGGACATCCCTGCCTGCAAAAAGTTGAATTGACCGGGATCCTGAGCGGCAGACCGGATCAACAGCACCGCCCCGGAATTCGGGCTGCCGCTCTGCTGTTCCGCACCGGGCAGCAACGCCGGCGCGCATCGCAGCAAAATCCAGCCGGCCAGCAGCAGACACAAGACGGCGGCGATCCCGCCTGCCCAGCGGCAGCGATCGCCTAACCGGGTATCCGTTTGCAGCTGTATGGGCGCGGCCGGCGGCTGACTCATGTTCGGCTGGCCGGACGGCCATAGGCAATGGCCGCCTCAACGGCTGTTTTCCAGGCAGTGCGGCGGGCACGGCGTTCATCGGCGNNAAACCCGAACCGCGTCCAAGGCGATAGGATCGGGCCAAAGGCCAACCGCCAGCCCGGCCAGGCAGGCCGCGCCAAAAGCCGTCGTTTCGGTCGCAGCCGGCCGGTCGACCGGCAGGCCGCTGATATCGGATTGGAACTGCATCAGCAAATTGCTGACGCTGGCGCCGCCGTCAACTCTCAAGACAGGGATCCGGCTGGCGGCATCCGCTTGCATGCATTCCAGCACATCCAGACTTTGATGGGCGATCGCCTCCAGAACCGCGCGGGCGATTTGCTCTCTGCCAGTGCCGCGAGTCAGGCCGGTCAGCATGCCCCGGGCCTGCATATCCCAGTATGGCGCGCCTAACCCGGTAAACGCCGGCACAAAGCAGACGCCGCCGGTATTTTCCACAGAGGCGGCCAACAGGTCGCATTCTGAAGAGCGGCTGATGATCCCCAAGCCATCCCGCAGCCACTGGATGGCTGACCCGGCGTTGAACACACTGCCCTCCAGGGCATACTCAATGCCCTGGCCAAGATCCCAGGCAACGGTCGTCAGCAGGCCGTGGCGCGAACGAACCGGTGCGCGGCCTGTATTCATCAAGATGAAACAGCCGGTCCCGTAAGTGTTTTTGGTCATGCCCGGCTGACGGCAGGCCTGGCCAAACAAGGCTGCCTGCTGGTCTCCGGCTATGCCGGCAATGTAATGGCCGCCGGGCAGGAAAACCGGATCCAGGTGCGCGGCGATTCCCGACGACCGCACGATATCCGGCAGAATGGCGCGCGGAATGCGCAATTCCCGCAGCAATTCCTCGTCCCAGGTTCCGGTGTGTATATTGAAGATCATGGTGCGCGACGCATTGCTGACATCCGTGATATGCTTCTGCCGTCCGGAGAGGTGCCAGACCAGCCAGGTGTCGACAGTCCCTGCCAGAAGTTCGCCTCGTTCCGCCCGTTCGCGCACACCCGGCAATTCGTCCAGCAGCCACATCAGTTTGGTCGCCGAAAAATAGGCGTCGATAACCAGTCCGGTACGGGCAGCAATCTCCCCGGACAAGCCCCTCAACCTGAGATTCTCGCATATGCCGGCGGTCCGCCGGCACTGCCAGACTATAGCCGGATAAACCGGCCGGCCGGTCCGGCGATCCCAAAGCACAATCGTTTCCCGCTGATTGGCCAGGCCGATGCCGGCAATCTGGCGCGGTTCAACTGCTGCTTTGGCCACGGTATCTTGCATGACTTCGATTTGGACTTTAAGTATTTCATCCGGATCCTGTTCAACCCAGCCGGGCTGCGGATAGCGCTGGGCAAAAGCTTGCTGGGTGCTGCTGACAATCTGGCCCTGTTGATTAAACAGGATTGCCCGGCAGCTGGTCGTACCTTGATCGAGGGCTAACAGGTAGATTGGTGCGGACATGGAAAAACCTCCTGCGCGACATTGATTTATTATACCACAGATGGACGGGCCGGTTAGTCGCGCAGGGCGCAGGGCTCAGCAGTCTTGCTCCCAGATAAGAAAGGAACCAGGCCGCCTGCGCCCGGTTCCTCCGCTGTTTTCAGTCAATAGCCTGATTGCCTGCTTATTTTCTGCTTATTCCGTCTTCTCCTCGGCTTGCTGGTTAGCCGCATCAGCGATCGCAAGCGCTTCCCGATATTTCTTCAAGACCTCCGTTGATAATTTCTCGCGGAATTCGGAATTTATCGGATGGACGATATCCTTGAATTCCCCATCCTGCGTCTTGCGGCTGGGCATCGCGATGAAGAAGCCGTTAGTGCCCTCAATGACTTTGATGTCGTGAACGACAAACTCATTATCGAAAGTCACGGATACTATAGCTTTCATCTTGCCTTCGTTTCCCATTTTTCGAATGGTGATGTTGGTGATATCCATCTTGAAGCCTCCATTCTTTGCGAATTGCCAAATTTTTAAGTCATGGGAAATGTTTTTCCGTACAAAGTTCACAACCTTATTATATCACCAGTTTTGGTATTTGAACTAATGATTTCAAACAGCAAAGACTCATATCTGATGATTGTTTGTGATAAAATGATCCAGAAAGAAGGTGTATGCTTGAATGTTCCAACACGCTGATTACGATTTCACCCTGGCCAGCGGCGGCCGGATTTTCTTTGTTGGTATCGGCGGCATCAGCATGAGCGGCCTGGCTGAGATTGCCCGTCACGACGGCTATGCGGTTGCCGGATCAGATCGCAATCTGACGCCGCGCACCGATCATCTGGTGCGGCAGGGCATTGCGGTCCGTGCCGGCCACGACGCCGCCTGGATCGATCAATTCCGGCCGGATCTGGTCGTCTACACAGCCGCTGTCCATGATGACAACCCGGAACTGACCCGGGCGCGTGAACAAGGCATCCGAACCATCAGCCGGGCGGCTTTCCTGGGCTGGCTGAACCGTCATTTCCAGCAAATCATCAACATATCCGGCACCCATGGCAAGACCACGACGACGGCCCTCTGTGCTTTGATCCTGATCGAGTCCGGCATCGACCCGACCGTCCATCTGGGCGCCGAACTGGCGGAGTTCCACGGGACGATCCGCCTCGGCCAGCCAAGTGGGGTCATGGTCTCGGAAGCTTGCGAGTATATGCGCAGTTTCCTGCAATTTTACTCCACAACTGCGGCGATTCTGAATATCGATTACGACCATGTGGACTGCTACAGCAATCTGGACGCTGTCATTGGCGCCTTCGCCGAGTTTGCCGATCATTTGCCGGATAATGGCGTTCTGGTCGTGCCGGCCTTCGACCTTAATATCCGGGAAATGCTGCGCCAACTGCATATCCGCCGTCAGCAGGCCGGGCGGATGATGCCCCGGATCTGCCGGTTTGGCGCGGAATCTGATCTGACCGACGGCCAAAAGCCCGATTTCTACTACAGTGACTTGGCTTACCACCAGGGTATGCCCGAATTTTCCATCTGGCACGACAGCCGGCTGTATTGCCGCCAGAAATTGCAGATACCGGGCTGCCACAATATGCTTAATTCCCTGGCTGCGGTCGCCTGCGCTTCATTTAGCGGCGGCACGGCTGAAGCTGCCGCCAAAGCGCTGGCCGCTTACCAGGGGGCAGAAGGGCGTTTCACCCTGACCGGCGAATACCGGGGCGCGCAGGTCATCGCCGACTATGCCCACCACCCTTCGGCGGTCCGGGCGACGCTGGCAGCAGCCGCCCATCTGCCGCACCGGCACACCTGGGTGGTTTTCCAGCCGCTGACCTACAGCCGGACCCGCATCTTGCTCGATGATTTTGCCGCCGCCCTCAAAGGCTGCGAAAAGGTGATCCTTGCGGAGATATACAGCGATCGGGAAACCAATCTGCACGACATCAGTTCCCGGGATCTGGCTGAACGGATCAATAATCTGGGAGGTCACGCCGTATTTGCCGAGTCCTTCTCAAAAATCCGCAGCTATCTGGACCTGGTCGTCCAGCAGGGCGACCTGATCCTGGTTTTAGGTCCGGAAGATATCCGCAATTTTGCCGATCAGCTGACCGGCCGAATAAATCCTCTCATTTAAACGGAGCAGGCGGCGCCGGCAGTTCGCGCCGGCTGCCTCAGCTGCCCGCTGATGGCGACAGGGCGTCGGCTGCGGGAGCAAGGTCCTGTCCGGCTGCCGGATTTGCCGGAGCAAGGTCCTGTCCGGCTGCCGGATTTGCCGGTTCGGCGGGCAAGCCAGCCGGAAGATCGTTGGCCAGATAAATCGCTTCGAACTCTGGTCCTTCGATCTTTTCTTTTTCCAGCAGAGTTGTGGCCAGCGCTACCAAGATAGCCATCTTCTCCTGCAGGATGCCGCGAACTTTTCCATAGGCCTCATCAATGATTTTTTTAACTTCATCATCAATGATGCTGGCCAATTTTTCGCTATAATTCTGAACATGGCCATAATCCTTGCCGAGGAAAATCTCCTCGTCGCCGCCAAAGACAAGGTTGCCCAACTGACTGCTCATACCATATTTGGTAATCATGTCGCGGGCAATACTGTTGCAGCTTTGCAGGTCGGAAGCCGCGCCGGTGCTGATTTCATTGAAAATCAAATCCTCGGCGGCCCGTCCGCCCAGTGCGATCATAATCTCGGCGATCAGCTGGGTGCGCGTCGCGTAGTAGGTGTCCTCATGCGGTTTGTGGGCGGTGTAGCCTCCGGCGCCGCCGGCCGGGATGATCGACACGCGCTCAACCTTATCGGTTTCGGAAACCGTCCGCAGCACGATTGCATGGCCGGATTCGTGATAGGCAGTCAGCTTGCGCTCTTTTTCGCTGATGATGCGGCTCTTTTTCTCCGGTCCGATCATGATCTTGAAAACCGCTTCAGTAATATCTTCATAGATAATGGATTTTTCGCCTTTACGCGCGGCCAGCAAAGCAGCTTCGTTCAACAGGTTCGCCAGGTCGGCGCCGGTAAAGCCCGGTGTGATCTTGGCGATCTCGCGCAGGTCGATCGAGGCATCCAGCGGTTTGTTGCGCGCGTGAACTTTAAGAATCTCCTCGCGGCCCCGGATATCCGGGCGCATGACGGTGATGCGGCGGTCAAAGCGTCCCGGGCGAAGCAAGGCCGGATCGAGGATATCCGGCCGGTTCGTCGCCGCCATGATAATGACGCCTTCGTTGGGCCCGAAACCATCCATCTCGACCAGCAACTGGTTGAGAGTCTGTTCCCGTTCATCATGGCCGCCGCCTAAGCCGGCGCCGCGATGGCGCCCGACCGCGTCGATTTCATCGATAAAAACGATGCAGGGCGCACTTTTTTTTGCTTGTTCAAACAAGTCGCGAACCCGGGATGCTCCGACACCGACAAACATCTCGACGAACTNNCGGCATCGATCTCGTCGATGAAGATAATGCAGGGGGCATTCTTCTTGGCCTGGTCAAACAGGTCGCGCACACGCGATGCACCGACACCGACGAACATTTCGACAAAATCGGAGCCGCTGATCGAGAAGAACGGCACGCCAGCTTCCCCGGCCACGGCTTTGGCCAATAAAGTCTTGCCGGTGCCGGGAGCGCCGACCAGCAAGATGCCGCGGGGGATTTTAGCGCCCAGTTCCGCGTATTTCTTGGGATTTTTCAGGAAGTCCACCACTTCATGCAGTTCTTCCTTTTCTTCGTCGGCTCCGGCCACATCCTGGAAGGTGATCTTATTTTTCGTCGGATCGTTGAGCTTGGCACGGCTGCGGCCGAAACTCATCGCACTCTTCCCGTCGCCGGCCTGCCGGCTGTAAGTGAACCAGATGAACGCACCCATGCCGACGATCATAACCAATATGATGATGATATTCAGCCAGGAGGTGATGTCCGTAGGCTCGGTGTAGTCATAGTTGTCGATTTTGCCGTCAGCCTTGGCTTTTTCCAGCACGTTGATCAGGTAGTCCATCCACATCGGCGAGATGTCCTTGCTGTAGGTCTTGCCTGCGCCGGCCGATGTCTTGCGTTCCTCAATCACCAAGGTATATCCGGCTACCTGGACCTTGCTGATAGCGCCGTTTTCAACCTTATCAATCAGATCCGACAGCGTGATTGTCTCGCTTTGGTTCATTCTTGACATAAAAAACGATAACATAATAATAACGGCCAGTAAGATCACATAAAATGACATACCGCTGGGAATTTTCTTGGTTTTCATTTTTCGCCTCC
>DOFA01000265.1:2449-15296 GCA_003532195.1 Clostridiales bacterium | reverse complement strand
CAGTATGCATCCTGCCCGTTTTCTTCAGCCCTGATCCGGGATTGCCTGGAGCGCGGCAAGGACGCGGCTAACGGCGGCGCCCGGTATAATTTTGTTTATCCGTGCTTCCCTGGTTTCGTTAATGTCATCGATTCGCTGGCAGCCGTGAAGCAGGCTGTTTACGAGGAAAAAACGCTGACCTTGGCCGAGACCTATACGATGATCGCAGAGAATTTCCGCGATTATGAAAAAGAGCGGCTGTATTTACTGAACCGCTGCGCCAAATTCGGCAACGACCTGCCGGAAGCCGACGCCATCGCCTATGATTTTTACCGGTTTATCTATGATGAACTGAGCCGATACAAGACCTGCCTGGGCGGAACCTTCCACCCGAGCTATTTCGCCTGGGTCATGCACGGCCATTTCGGTAAGAACAGCGCGGCTACGCCGGACGGCCGATTAGCCGGCACCGCGCTCTCCGAGTGCCTGGGGGCCGCCCAGGGGCGGGACAGGAACGGCCCGACCGCGGTGATGCGCTCGATTTCCCCAATCGACCAGTCCCTGAGCATCGGCGGCATAGCCACCAATTTTCGCTTCACAAAATCACTGCTCGCGGGTAAGGCCGGACAGGCGGCCTTGGCCAGTTTTATCCGGGCATTTTTTGCCGGCGGCAATTTTGAATGCCAGTTTAATGCGGTCAGTCAGAAAGACCTGCTGGACGCCCAGAAAAATCCTGAGAATTACCAGTCCCTGCAGGTGCGGGTGGCCGGTTACAGCGATTATTTCGTCAATCTGGACCCGGTCATTCAAAACGAGGTCATCATGCGCACGGAACATGACGCTATGTAAACACAGGATAGACGCATACAAGAAAAGAGGCAGATCATGGATAAGCAAACGATGGAAAATCAATCAGCAGGAAAGCAAATCTATGAATATATGCTGCGTTACGGCATGGAACCCGGGCTTAATGAGCAGGAGCGGCTGGCAAACCTGCTAGCTTTCTGCCGGCAAGCTAAGATTTCGGACGTGATGTTTTTCTATAATTGCGAAGAATTGAACCGCGGGCACTATACCCCGGAAGAGCTGGATTCCTGGCTGGACCTGATCGCCCGGATGAAGCCGGTGCTGGCTGCTGAAGGGATCACCGCGTCGATCAATCCCTGGTCGACCCTGCTCCATACCGACCGCGGCCGCAAACTCCGCCCGGGCCAGGATTTCACCCTGATGGTTGATCCCCAGGGGCGCCAGGCTACGGCGGTCGCCTGCCCGGCCTGTGATCGTTTCCTCGAGTATCTGGCCTGGCAGTACCGGACCTGCGCCGAGAAGGTCCAGCCGAATGTGCTCTGGGTTGAAGATGATTTCCGGCTGCACAATCATCATCCCCTCGAATGGGGCGGCTGCTTCTGCGACCGGCACATGGCGATGTATTCCGCGCTGGCCGGCAAAAAGCTGAACCGGGAGGAATTTGTCGCCGGTGTTCTGGCGCCCGGTTCGGTTCACCCGTATCGGAAGATCTGGCTGGATGTGGCTTTGCAGACCATGCTGCAGGTTGCCCGGACCATCCGCGACGCGGTCATGGCAGTGTCGCCACAGACCCGCCTGGGCTTGATGACCTCCGACCCGGCCGTCCATTGCGCCGAAGGGCGGGACTGGCCGGCGATCTTCACGGCGTTCAAAACGGAAAAAGATCCTTTCATCCGCATCCATCTGCCCTGTTATACGGAATGCACATCCCAGGATTACGGCGTGAATTTTGCCCGGGTCTCGCGCCAGGTGCGCCATCTGACACCGGATTGGGTCCATAATTACGGGGAACTGGAGAATTTCCCCTTTTCCCGGCTGAGCACCTCGCTGCGTTTTTCCCAGATGCAGCTCGAGACCAACGCTTTGCTCGACAGTAAAGGTATTACCCTGGATATCTTTGACATGATGGGCAACGGCGTCCTGTTCAGCGAAGGCTACCAGGACATTCTCGCCGAAAGCAAGCCGTTCCTGGATACGCTGGTCGGCCTTGGTTTCGACAACCGCTGCCAGGCCGGGGTTCAGGTCATGATCGACCCACGCAGCGCTTTTCACCTGCATACGGATGCCGTGCAGTCGATGAACGAGCTCTATAACCACGAGCGGAACCTGCTGAACATCCTGATCCCCTTCGGCATCGCCAGTTGCTATAACTCCGGCCATGATCTCCGCGGCCAGGTTCTGGCAATAGCCGGACAATACCTGCGCAATCTGTCGTCAGATGAAATTCGCCGCCTGTTCGCTGACAACTTTGTGATTCTCGACGGTGAAGCGGTCTTGACGCTGACTGAACTGGGCCTGGGCGAACTGGCCGGCATTGCCGGGACAGAGCTGGTCCCGATGGATAACGGAATCAACGCCTTTGAGCAAGTGATGGACGGAGCCGCTTACTGCGGCATTACCCAGGCCCGCCTGACCCTGCAGGCCGGCGCCGGCGACTATGTCAAGGTGGACTATTCTCCCAGGGCGCCGCTTCATGCCTACACGCATGCGATCTCGCCGTTCGGAGCCGACAACGGCCCGGCGATGACGCTGGTGGACGGGCATATTTTTATCTTGCCTTATGTCCATTACGGGACCGGTATCCTGAGTCCCTTCCGCCGCGCTATCCTGCTGGACGCCCTGACCCGGGCGGATCACTTCTGCCGGCCGGTATGGACCAATGCCCCGCATACCTCGGTCATCCGTTATGACCAGCCGGGGCGAACCCTCCTGGCCTTGGTAAACTTCTCCGGCGATGAATGGCAGCAGGTGACCCTGACTTTCCCGGACGGCATTCCGGTCTGGCAGTGCGCGGTTTTATACACTCGGGAAAACCCGGACGGCATGCCGGCCCCGCTGTCCGTCTGCGGCAATGACCTGCAGATTGGCCGGGATCTGCCGCGCATTCAGATGATGGTCCTAGAACTGGCATAACCGGACAAGCAAATCGAGCCAGAGGATTTAGCTGATACCTGCTGCATGAAGCTGGATGACGACCGCTGAAGAAGAGGTATGTACTGCCCCTCGTTGACATACCCCCTATCGCCATAATCGACCTTCAGCAGTATTTTAAAACTCAAAATAATCGATCTTAGTAATAAGAAACACTGTGATAACAAGCTATTTCGTTCATTTATATGATTGGCTTATTACTATGATAATTGTATACTCATACACATGAGAAATAAGAACAAGTTTCAGGTGAATAGTGGAACGGGTTCTATTCTTTATTACTTTTAACATACCGTTGATTACTACTCGTCGGTTTGTCTGGAATTGTTGGTTGAATCAAGCCTTTATCAAGCAATGGTTGCAGGATGGTTTCTCGAAAGTGTTCTCGATGAGTAAGTCCCAAGAAAGCTTGCATTTCACTTCTTTTTTTTGGAGTTGAACAATAATCAACGAGATCCTTAATTCGATCTTCAGTGACTTGCTCAGTGACTTGCTCGGTGACTTGCTCGGTACTTGCTCGGTACTTGTTTGGCCGGTAACCGGTTGGATTACTTGTTTGCGATAAACCTCAACGCGGAAAGCATCACCGATCTTTCTGCAGTCATAATAAGACCTCCAGGTAGCTTTGCATGATCTTTAGAATACCTAGTTCATTTGCATAACACAAAATCAGTGAAACATTTTTCTCTTTGGAACTGAGGTACTTTTTAATAGCTGTATTGACTAATATCTGCTCCATTTGAGAACGACTTCGAATTAAATCGCAGAGAGTTCGTTCGCGATCATAGCAGCGGACAGGTCGTCCAAATGATGTTTCAACCATTGATTTGCCAAGTTTATGGAGCTCACTCTTTATATAAAAAATTTTAATCGGATCATTTTTGAAATGACCCGCATTATAACCGGTTGGAACTGTCATCATATAAGTTATTGGTTCCCGGTCTGATAATCCATGCAGAAAAAGTGCTGTTTCATGGGAATAAATACCAGAAGAGCTGCGTATTTGAAATAAATACAAACGGTCCTCAAAAGCTTTTGGCGATAAATAGATGCCTTGGGATAAGCGATCTATTTCTCCTTCTTTTGCCATCAACGAAAGATATTTACGGTGCACACCTGCAGCTTCAACCTGGCCTGTTGTGATCAATCCCTTGTTTTGGTCGATCAGATCCACCAGTTTTTTCATTTGGTTCATTTCAGCACCTCAGTATTATTGGCAAGTAAATATAGAATCCATCATTCTCATTTGCTCTTATATTGTACTGCAAACAAGCGCGTTTGTGAATTCTAACTGAAAACGTGCTAAAATTACTGTGTCCAAGCGAAGACCTTCATTTTATAACATCGCATCTTCGCAATTTTCTAAGAGTCTTCAAGGCTTTATCTTATGGCGTTTCACAGTTCTGTTGCGACTTCATGATCATGGTTTCCCCGGACCCACCCTGCAAGATCGCCTGATACCCTTCCGGCAAATCAAGCTCCAGCACGGAACGGCCGTTCACGACCCGGCGGCTGCATTTGGCGTCCCCGGCCAGAAGCGGGAGGCTGATATCGGCGTCATAAGGGATTTCGGCGTCATGAATCGTGATGATTTTCCTGCGCTCGTCGACATCGAGGATGCCGGAGAGCGATCGGGCAATCAGCACGCCGATAAAAGAAGCGAACCCATGGTCGAGGCTGCAGTCTGGTTTCATCATCTCCCAGAGCGTGCCGGTCGTCCGGGCCATCGGCAGGAAATAGGCGACGATTTCATTGAGCATTCTCCGGTGATACCCCAAGCGCTGCAGAAGCTCCATGCGCAGGTAATTGCCCATGAAGGCATTGGCATAGGCGATATCCGGCCGGATTCCGAGCTTTTCCCGGTCGGGGCCGAAGGTTTCGAAAATCAGGCCGCGCAGCCCGGCAAACTCCGGCTGTCCAAGGTCGGCGATATCAAAATAGCAGGCGTAATACTGGCAGACTTCCGACCGGTTGCCGGTCAGCTTCAGCTGTCCCTGATCATCGCGGATGGCATTGTCGACGAAACAAGTGCCGTCAAAAGCTTGCCGGATGATCTCGTTCTTGACTTGCCGCGCCTGCTGGAGCAGGTCGTCGTCCTGAAACAGGCTGCCGATGAGGGTCAGGATCCGGCTGTACAGCATATTGGTCGGATAGCTGACATCGAGGACCCACTGGTTCGCCTGCGACCATTCGACGAAATTCCAGCCCGGCAGCTTCTCCAGCAGTCCGTCCTGATTCAGGTATTTTCCGAGAAAAGCCAGCAGGTCATAGCAGATTTTCCGGTAGGCCGCAGCTTCGTTCCGGGGATCATTCCGGAGGTATTCATCCAGCTGGATGACAAACCACATCGCCCACTGGGGAATGAAGCAATGATCCACATGGTCGCCGGGATAGTTCATCGGCAGCATGCCGGCCGGTATATCGTCATGCGGCGTATAAAGGCGATAGTTGTTCATGGAATTGCGGCCGATGTTGCAGGAATCTCCCCACAAGGGCTCGCCGCGGGCGGTGAAACAGGAATCGCAGAGCCAGCCGGCCCGCTCCCGGGAAGCGCAGTCCATGAAAATATCCAGGGCGTTGTGCCGGAAGGTATGGACAGCTGCGGCCATTATTTCATTGAGTTCCGGACTGGAAGCATGAAATTGGAACCGGGGCTGCTGCGGGTGGGCCAATTCCGTCACACCGAAAGAATGAACCAGGATCGAGCCGGAATCGGCGACAACCGCCGCGTACATCAGCCCGTAGGGCTCGAAGGTAGTCAGGTCATATGGAGCGGCGGATTTTTTCAGATGATAGCTTACGGCGTTCAGGCAATGGTTTTCGCTGGACAGGCGGTTGCCGAGAATCTTCTCATCGAAGATCAGGTAAATGACGCTGTCTTCGAGGGCTGTAACCTGGGTTTGGATAAAACCAACCTCGATGCGGGGCATGATGAAGGTTGAAAATTCCCCGGCCCGGACCGGGAAGGGATATCCGGCCGGCTCCAAGGCAGCTGGGTCAGATAAGTCGACCGGGAAATCGTATTTTTCAAAGACCTCGACATTCCGGGCTTCCAGGCTGTCAAACAGCAGACCGCGCTCGGTATCCATTTTTTCCAGGTAATAGACCCAGGCGAGATCCGACAGGGCGGGGACGCCGTCCACAAGCGACCGCTTCAAGGCCGGGACCGTTTTCAACCGGCGGTTGGGTAAAAGCTGATCATACTCGGGATAAGGAGCTCCGCGTTCCAGATAGGACAGATCAAGTGCCAGTTCGGCAATGCCCGCGCCGGTGGCCGGATTATCTGAGAGCGTCCAGTCCGTCTGACCGTTTTCCGGGGACAGGCGGTAAACTTCGGTGTAATGCCGGGCTACCGAATAGCGCAGGACTTTCTGCCGGTGGCCGGTCAGTTCAGCGCCTGTAAAATGGCCGTCCGCGCCGGTATAAAGCACCGCCGTGCCATTGACGGTCACTTCTGCCTGCAGGAAGGGCTGCATTTTCAGCCCGTTGTAAGCCGGGTTATTGTAACCGGCGACTTCAACCGCCATGTGATTGGCGCCTGGCCGCAGCCGGCCGGACAGGTCGATCCGGTCGATCCGCGCATAACCGTGCGGGGCCTTGGCCGGCCCGTAATGGACAAACGTCCCGTTGATATAGACTTTATAAAAGCTGGCGCCGGCCAGCTGCAGAACCGCAGGACCGGACGGGCTGTCCAGAACCGCGGTAAAACCGGCGAAGACATTTCTTTCCTGTTCTTTGCCCGGCAGCCAGATCGGTTTGGCAGCGATAAAATGTTCCATGGCTTATTCCTCCTGCGCTCCCATGAGCGTGATCGGCCCCAGAATCCCGGACGGAGGCAGGGGCAGAAATTTTGACAGCTTGTCTTTTTCAAAATAGGCCGGATTGTTGACGACTTCGATTTGGATTTGGTTCAAGCCGGACGACAGCGAATGACCGAGGGCAAACCGATAGGGACCGGCGATCCGGGATCCCAGGTATTGCCCGTTGATGGACAGGCTGGCGGTTTCTCCGACAAATCCGAGATCCAGGAAAGCATAGGCCGACGGATCGGCGATCGCCAACTCGGTTTTGTAAAGCATATGCCCCTTGAAATTGGGCCGGTTGTCCCGGCCGGTCAGATTGATCAGGCCGCTTTGCCGCCGGTAGGGCTGATATGCGGGTTCTCCGGCAGCTTTCAAGGAGATGTCAAACCGCAAATCCAGCTGTCGCCGGTTCGTTCCCGGCAGGACATAGGGATCAATCCGGCTGTCCGGGCGGACTTCCGCGGCATCGACGACATAGATCACCGAATCGCCGCCCTCAAGAACAAGCGGCAGTTTGCCCCCGCGCGTCCCGGCCCGGAAGATCTTGTTTTCCCAGGCCTGATAGACCAGAAATTCGCTGCCGATCGGATGCTTCGGCCGGAACCAGGTGTTGACGGCATGCGACAGGTCATTGTTGTAAAACAAATAGATGTGGGTGCTGCCGCGCTTGATGTGATAGGCAAACAGCCGCGGGCAGGGATCGTCGAACCGGAGGTCGTCCTGGCCGTTCCGATGCAGTTCATCCGTCAGCCGGTCGAGCGGAAGCACCCGGAAGGCTGCATTAATTTCTGACAGATCCTTGTTCTCACAGGATTGCTCCGGCAAGCCATCGATAAAGATGACATCCAGCCCCTGGACGGCCAGATCATGAAAACGATTCAATAATTGACGGGGCAGGATCTGGCTGTAGGAGACAATCAGCGCCTGATAAGCTTCGCCGTTGACCAGCAGTTTGTTCCCGGCGACGGCCGCCTCTTCCGAGTAGAGCGTGTCCGCCGGAATGAAATCAAAGTCGATCTGCTGCTGGAGCAAGGTTTTGGCCACTCCCTGGAACAGGCTGTACTTGCCGCCCGACCATTCGCTCTCGGCGTTGTAATAAACCGCGACCGAGGCTTGATGACAGCCGCCGGACAGAACATGGCAGATCCACTGGGTGTACCGCATCAGGTCGCCAAACAGCGGATACTGCGGATTGCCGCCCCGGGCATAGAAATGGGGCGGCCCGTCCAGATCGGGGTATTTCGGATCGAAGGCATGCGGCACATAGTGGTTGATCCCCTGGGCGGTCAGCAGATCAATCAGATGCTTCATCATCGACAGCCCTTCGGCCCAGCCATAGCCGCCGAACACTTCGCAGAAGGCCCGGCCTTGCTTGAGCGGCTGGATATGGGCCTGCGACGAGGCCAGCTTGGCCAGCGTATAGGTGAAAAATTCCGGATCCCCCGGGCTTTCGATCGGCAGATAAGCGTGCTTCATTTCACTGAGACCGGGGATGATCTGCTGCATGACCACGTCGATCCCGGCCATGTCCTGGCCGATCAGGGCGCGGAAATAGTGGCCGGACCCATAGCCCAGCCGCATGTGGCAATTCATGTCCTCGATGATATGCCCGATGTAGAGAATCCCGTGGTCCCGGCACCAATCACCGAGTAGCCAGGAGAAATTCTCCTGGTACAGCCGAGTGACCACATTCATGTAAGCCGTGCGGATCAGGGATTTCCAGTCTTTTAAATCCTGCCACAGCGCCGGGAGCCGGGACAGAACTTCGTCCGGCCGCAAGCCGGTCTCCGCGGCGATCAGGTCCGGCAGATCGTCCCGCCAGGGCGCCAGCAGATCTTCGGCGCCGACCCTGGACTGGTAAGTCCAGGCAGTGTTGCCGAAGTTGGGTTCGTCGGAGTAGAAACCGGCGAAAGTGTTGCCGAAATATTCGGCAAAGTGCTGATAATGCGGTTCGTAAACGGCGTCGAGCATCAGGCGGCAGGATTCGGGGGACAGGATGTCGATGAAGTTTTTCATGCAATCGTTGACCTGGCCGGTCCGGACCAGAAAGAAAATCCGCCAGACGCCGTCCGGGATGTCCAGATAGATGAAGCCGTCCGGAGACGGAGCGCCGAGCGGCAGCGGATCGCCGACCAGCTCGCAGTCTTTGCCGCTGCGCCGGTAAGCGACTGCCAGCAGCAGGTCTTCGCCGGCACGGAGATAGTCGTTGACCAGGATCGCCGCTTGCGGAACCGGACCCAGAACATCAATGTAGTGATGGCGCAAAACTTTTTTCCGCAGGTGCTCATAGCCGGCGCCTGTGGTCAGCCGGCCATTGGCATAGCCGGTCGGGAAACATTTGTCGTCCAGCAGCCAGACGCGCATGCCCCGTTCCCGGGCCTGATCCAGGATAAACCGGAAATCGGTCCACCAGGCTTCGCGCCCGAATTCCTCGTGCGTCCGGCTTTCGACGCAAAACTCGCGGATGCCGCTGTTCTGGATGGCGATGATTTCCTCAATCAGGATAGCGTGGCTTTCGCCGTGCTGCCAGAAAAACGGCAGGATGTAGCTGTCAGGCCGGTTGGCCAGGCTGTCGGCAATTCGTTTGTCCATCAGGTCGTCCCTCGATTCATAGCTGATAGATATATTGTCTGGGCACCAGACGGTACTGATAGATCCCGCCGCCGACCGGGATTTGGATATATTTAATCCCGCAGGCGCGAACCGTTTCATACAGGCTCAGGTCCAGCAGCCGCTCGCCGTCGAACAGGACATAATCCACAGTCTCATCGACGACCGGCAAATGCAGGGCGCAGCGCGTGTTGGGCGGGACGGTCAGCCGGGTGGCGACGCCCTGGCTGATCTTTTCCAGGTCGAATTCGATCAGTCCGGATACGGTCCGCACCTGACTGCGGACAAAAGTCATCGACCGCGGCAGCACGGGGCGGATTTTAAATTCCCGGAATCCCGGCAGGGTCGGGGAGATCCCGGCCAGAACCTGATAGAAAAAGGCATCGATACCGGCGATGAAGATATGGTTATGCGAGTGCATGATCCCTTCATAGGCCCACTGTTCCCACAGGGAAGTCGCGCCATTGGCAATCTGCCAGCCAAATCCGGGGTAGGCCGGATTCTGCATCAGACGGTCGAACGTTTCGATCAGGCCGTATTTGGCCAGCACGGGCAGGAGGACCATAGTTCCGTAGCCGCCGGTATCGAGGGCGCCGTCGGCTTGAATCCTTTTCTGTAAAGCGTCGGTGACCCGCTGTTCCTGGTCCGTCGGCATGATCCCGACATAAAGCGGCATCAACTGCTCAGTCTGCCGGCCGGTCTTGACGCAGCCGCTCTCCGGTTCATAGTCGGCGGCGAGAAAAGCCGCCTGGATTCGTCCGGCCAGATCCCGGCACCAGGCTTCGTCTTCCGTCCGGCCCAGAAGAGCGGCGAACTCGGCGGTCATGCGGGCAAAGTAATAGAACAGGCAGGTGTTGACGACCTCGACGCTGCCGAAAGTGGTTGGCCAGGTGTTGTCGTTGGGATTGCACCAATCGCCGAAGCCTTCGCTCCAGATCAGGCTCGGACTCTTGGTTTCCAGGAAATGCAGCAAGGCTTTGAATTGATCGTAGTGCTTGCGGACCGGCCCGATGTCCCCTTAATTGCGGTACAATCGCCAGGCCAGGTGGATCTGGTCGCCGTTCCAGTCCGGATTGCCGGTTTCGCCGGCGATGTCGTCCAGCCATTTGCGGTAATAGGCGTTCATGTTGTAGTTGAAGATGGCTGCTTCTTCGGTCGACTGGGAGTCCATCTGGCAAGGGGTGCGTTCATCCCGCGACGGGCAGTCGGTGGGGATGCTCATAAAATTACTGCGCATGCTGTTCAGCGCCTGCTGATGAATCCGGTTGATGACCGGGTCGGAACAAGCGAAGCTGCCGGTTGTCTCGACATCGGCGCTGATCAGGCAGGCGGTGAGCGTCAGGCTGGATACGTCTTCAGTGTATCCGGAAACCTGGACATAGCGGAATCCATGGTAGGTAAACAGCGGCTGGTATTCTTCTTCGCCGGAACCGCTGCAGATGTAACGGTCCTGCGCCTGGGCCAGGCGGTTGGTGATCGGCGACAGCGTCCCGTTTTTCGCGATCAGTTCGCTGAACTGGAACGTGAGTTTGTGGCCGCGGGGGGCCCGAACCTTGATCCGGACAAACCCGGCGCTGTTCGTGCCGAAGTCGTAAATCATGTCTTTTCCGGAACGCCAGCAGGACACCGGTTCCACCTCTTTGTAGACGGTGATGTGCGGCATTTCGTTCGGCTGCATAACCCCCTGCGGAGCAACGTCCGGCTGCGGATCCACATAGGCCGGGGCATCCTGACGCTCCGGGTAGATGGCGCTGTAAACTTCGCCGTTATAAATGTCGCAGGCTTGGATCGGACCGGTCCGATACCGCCAACTGCCGTCGGTTACCCGACAGATGGTCCGGCTGCCGCAGCGGATCAGGAAAATGGCTTTGACGCCTTTGGGACCGAACCAACGCCAGCCCCATTGGGAATAATTCGCATTGTACCCATTGCCGAGTGCCAATTCGATCCGGTTATTTCCGCGAACCAGAAAGTCGGTGATCGGATAGGTTTCATACAAGCAAACCCGGTCGTAGTGCGAATTCGGCGGTGCCAGCAGCCAGGAGGCGCACGGCCGGCCGTTGATGGTCAGCTGCTGCCAGCCGAGGCCAAAGACATAAGCCCGGGCCCAGGTTACCGTACCCGGCAGGCTGATGTCGAGGCAGAAGACGGGCGAGGCTGGTTCGACGCTTTTGTCCGGGCCGCAGGTGATCCATTTGGCATGCAGGTTTTTCCAAACTTCAGGGCCGGCCAGGGCTGTTTCAAAGGACTGGGTCGGGCTGAGCGACGTCTGTCCGCTGCTGTCGCGGCTGGAAACACGCCAGAAGTAACAGGTGGATGGTTTCAGTGTAACCTCCGCCGGAAGCTCGCAGCGCATGGCGTCAGACAGAATCTCCGGGCTGGCCCAGACCGGAAAGGTGAAATCGGGATCTTCGGCGATGGCGACGCCGAACGAGACCTGCCGGACATCCCGGTCGCAGCCGGCCCTGTAATTCCAGGTCAGGACGGCGCTGTCGCCCCGGATGACCGGATTGTGTTGGTAATTACATTGCAAAACATCAAAATTCATAAATAAAATCCTTTCGGTTCAGGCATGATCAGTTTAATCAGCTTTCAGGAGCGAGGCGACTTGACGCAGGACAGCCGGAAGGACTGTCCGATACCGGGATATTCTTTTTGCCGCGGCGGGATGGCCAGGGTCTGGCCGCCGATTTCCAGCGTGTTGTCCCAGCCGTAGACTTCGTCTGGCAAGGTCAGGTTGACCCGGTATCCCTGGGGAACCGAGACTTCCAGGCTGAAACGATCGTCACCCATGACCCAGTAAACAGAAACCAGTCCGGATCCGGCAACAGTGCAGCCTTTTGCCCATTTGAGGCCGCAGGGATGCGGCGCGATCCGCACGGTCCGGTCGACGGCGTCCGGGATATCCAACCCCAGGAAAATCCGGCTCAGCCAGACCGCGACATGGGACAGGTAGCCGTGATTGATGTTGGACTCGCGAGCCCAGCCCTCCCAGAGCGTGCCGGGGCCATGTTCGAGCATATAGGTGAAGATATAAGTTATTTCGTCATACAGCTTCCGATACTCGCCGCTGGCGTACAGGGCTTCGAAGCGCATCGCCGTGCCCACCGGCAGGTCGGCGGAGATATAGAACCGCCGGTTGGTGTTCAGGGGAACCGAAGGCCGCGCTCCGAAATGATCGAACATTTGCCGGAAATAATTCGGCAGCGCTTCCCGCCGGGTGATGCCCAGCCACATGTAAAGGTATTGCGCGGCTTCCGAACTATACTTGCCTGGGGTGATCCGGCCCTGACCGTCCATAGCGAAGGCGTCGGGAACCAGGTTGGCCATCTCGAAGGCGTCGGGAACGGCACAGACTTTTTCGATGACCGACCAGATGGCGTCAGCTTTGGCGGTCCATTCCGGCTGGCCCATGGCCTCGCCCAGCAGCCTTAAAAGAAGCGAATAGGCGGCGTTGGTCCCCGTCGAAATGGGCAGATTGTATTCGTCTTTGCTGC
>DOFA01000265.1:0-2433 GCA_003532195.1 Clostridiales bacterium | reverse complement strand
CGTACCGGCTCAGGGTGCCGATCAGCCAGCCGATGCCGTCCTCGTGCTGCCGCAAAAATTCCAGGTCGTTGGTCCGGCGGTAATACTCGTAAATCTGCAGACCCAAAAAGATGGTCCAATTGTGGATGAAGCAAGCTTCTCCGGCCGGATAGCATCCCGGCATCAGGTCGTAATATTTCCTGATCGACGGCGCCAGATAGTTTTCCAGGTGCGCCCGCTCCACCGAACACTCGCCGAACAGCAGCCGGGCCGCGCGGCCGGTCCAGAACGAGTCCATGGCCCAGGCCCCGCGCTCCCGGCCCGGGCAGTCCATGAAGTTATCCAGGGTATTGATCACGAGCGCGACCCGGGCCGCGTCGTAGATGCGGTTGAGCGAATTGTCGCTGCAAAGGAAGGAGCCGCCCTTGAGGTCAGGGTACTGGCAGCGCCGGAGATAAACGTCGTGCAGGGTGAATTGGCGCGTCCCGCGCACAATGACCCGCAGGTAGCGCACTCCGTAAGGTTCAAACGCTTCAAAACAGTAGTGCCCGGGCTCGCAATTCAAACGGATGACCGTCACGGCATAGCAGTTCCGGGGGTTGAAACTGCCGTCCGGCGTCAGTTTGTCAACGTGGATCAAATCGATGGTTGCGCGGCTTTCACAAGTCAGCTCAATTCCCGGGAAAGCGCTGGTCATGGAATGAAAATCGAAATCCAGGGCGACGGCGCCATCTTCAGTGACAACCGATATTTCCTGGGCATGGGTCAATCCCCGTCCGGCGCCCATGCGGATCTCGCCGGTGAAAGGACCATATTGATCATTCAGGCACTGCAGGACCGGCCGGTCGGCAAAGCCGCAGTCGATAATGACCTTCGGGGTATTGGTCATGATGCGGGCGGTTTTTGTCCATTCACTTTCCGGCGGCGTGCTGACACTGGAAACCTGGTCCAGGGACTGGTAGCCGACCAGCTGAAAATCGGGATCCATGGCACTTCTGGGCAGCAGATCCATATCTCCGGCCAGCTCTTCGGTAGGACATAAAGCGATCTTGCCGCCTGTCGGCTCTTGAATGGGAGCGGTTCGCCAGCGGTAATAATCCTGGTCCAGGTTATAGACTTCGGAAGCGCAGCGGGCATGCGTCAGGTTCTCGACCGCGCTCAGCCGGTGCAGCAGACGGAGGCCTTGCCAATGCTTGCCGGTATAATCGAGAATTTGGCCGTCAACCTCGACTTCAGCCTGCAGAAAACTATATTCCCCGGTCACCGAGAGGCAAGGGTGATTATACCCGGCCAGTTCGATGGCTAATGCATTGTGGCCGCACTTCAGTCTGGCGGTGATATCGATCACATCGACCCGCGCCGTTTCATGGGCGGCGCGCCCCGGCCCATAGTAAAGGAATTCGCCGTTCAGGTACAGCTTGTAGAAGGTGCGCGCCGTAATCCTGATCCCGGCGTGCTTCGGTGCGGAAGCGATTGGAACATTTCGGTAAAATCCCGCCTGGATGTTGCGGGCCTTTGACAAGTCTTTTAAGAATATTCGCTTGGCTTTCGAGAAATAATCCATAAGGCACCTCTTCTTTCTGCCAGGCTGCCGATCTTTGGGCTAACGGGACGCCGTGCCGGGACAGATCCTGATAACACCAGACTATTCTGCCCGGCGAAAAAACACAATGGAGCTTTTTGTGCATTCTATGAAAGCTTGTCAAGCCGGGTGAATCTCCTGCTGGATTTTTATCATATATGCCAAAATTATTTCTGTTTAAGCAAAAAATCCAGCATGATATAATAAGTGGGTTCCCGGCAAAGCATTGAATACCCGATGGAGGCTGTCTGATGGCCGATATTGAACCCTTGATTAGTAATCGAGAATATCTGTTCGTATGACGTTCGTGTTCTTCGAGCCGGAACTTTGCCGCCGGGCTTCCTTCAGATTCCGCCTCGCAGTGGACACTCTTGCCCTTGGCTAATGGTTGGTCGCTACATGCTCCCCATAACGGACTTTCACCGTCAAGTGAAGCGCCATGCGTGGCACACTAAAAAAAGGCCGAGCTTGAAGACCAGCAAGCTCGCTTGTCGCGAGCGCTCATTGCTGGCTTTCATGCCCGGCCATTTGGTATCTCGTTGGGTTCACACGCTTCTAGCGCTGTCTAGGTGAACCACGGATCCGTTGCTCGGTGCCTTCTAAATTTTGGATGGCGGTTATGACGTGTTCATGCCTATCACACGTTTGGTTATCTTTGGTTGGGAGTTGTTGTCATAAACGACTTCAATAATGTTCCCGCAATGGATGCACTTGGTTTCCAAGGCGGCATCACCATTGATTTTGATATCTATTATGCGCTTCTTACAGATAGGGCATGTTATACGTTCTTGTTTCTTCCTCATTTGACCCTCACGATTACAAACATTTGTTCTTTTTCTATTCTATCGCTTTATGGTCTTGTGTCAAGTGTT
>DOFA01000258.1 GCA_003532195.1 Clostridiales bacterium | reverse complement strand
GCGTATACCTCGAAACCCAGCGAATCATAAGCATCGTTTATCGATGCGGTGTAGTGCTCTGAATCCATTTTGCTGGTATAGGTACCCTGGTTCTCGTAAGTACAGGAATAATCCAACGAACTCGACCAGGTGGAAACATGATATTCCCAGTCATAAATATCAACCTTGCCGTCAAGGCCATGCAGGCTGACCGCCTGGTCATAGCGGATCATCCCCTTCTGCTGCAGAAAGGTCTGTTCCGGGTTTTTCGGGTTGGTCAGCGGCGCCAGATCCCGACCGTCGATCACACCATCGTCGTCACTGTCCGCGTCATTTGCTTTCGTATGGTAGAATTCTCTCTCGTCGACATCCGAGATCATGTCGCCATCCGAGTCAAGACCGGACATGCCGATAAAATCACTGGTCCGGCTGACGAGAAATTTTCGATATTGAGGGGCTGAGGTCGTCATAACTTGACCGCCGGCGGTGTAGGTATGGTAATATTCTTTTTCAATCTTGATTGTATAATTGCCGGTTGGAACGCCGGTGAAACTGCACCAGCCGTCGCTGTCGGTCATCGCTGATGCTATCTCACCGTTTTCAGCTGTTAAAGTAACGGACGCATCGGAAACGCTGCTGATTGAATCAACCGCCTGGATGTAAACAAATTTGCGCTCGGTTGGAATAACGACAGAAATAATTTTTCCTGGTGATTCATTGTTGGTCTCATTCTTTTCCGTTATCTGCTGGTCTGGGTCAACCTTCACGGTCAAATTGATTTTTTTTGTCACTTCTTCCGGCACCGCACGTTTACCGGTATAGCCAATTAAGGTTGAGTAGGGGATATAGAGCATCGGGGTCGCGGGAATATTCCAATCGAGTTCGGCATAGGCTGCTGAAGCGGAATTGATCTGATCCACCGTGGCATCACGGGTACCAATCTCCTGGCCGTCAGCATAAAAGCGAATTTTTGTGTTGATCGCCGGACCATCCCCGGTATTGGCAATGATGGCTTTGAGATGGACGGCTGTACCGGTGGCGGGCTGTTCAGGATCCCATTGGATGCTGTTGCCTGTGACATCAAGGTCCGGTTTGGCAACACTCAGGGCTTTTTCCGCCTGGTTATCATTTTCATTGCTTTCGGCAATAAAATTCTCCGGATCAATGATGACCTCGAAGGTAGTCTCGCCCGGCGGCAGACCGATGGTATCGGTCCAGTCGACTTTGACCTGGTGAGCCTGCATGGGCCTGAACAATCCACGGGCGACTGTCTTCGAGGCAATAATTAAACCATTGACCTTGAACTGAACCAGAACGTCACGGGTAAGCGGAGCCAGACCCTCTTTATGGATATCCGCAGACAGCGTGAGGGTTGAGCCTGGCACAACCAGTTTTGGCTGATTGAGCAGGTCGACCGCATCCACATAAAGGTTGGAACCGAGCTGGTAGTCGCCGGCCAGCGGGATCAGGATCGAAGCAATGTTGTTGGTTTCATCGTCCTCGTCCAGCTGGTCGTAAACATCAGTTATGATGGTCAGCAAGATCGGCCCGGTCTGGTTGAGGGGCACCGGGAAGACCGGCAGGCTGACATTTAATTCATTGGCGTCAAGTTTGTAATCGCCTTCAGCAAATTTCTGGCCGTTGATCAGGGCGCGCCAGGCAATCCGGGCATCTTCATGGGGAAAGCGGATCGATGATATATTTTTAATCAGGGCATGCAGGTAGAGATTCTCACCAGGCACAGCCAGTTCATCATTCGCCCAGTAAAGGTCACCGGGCATTATCCCGACATCATATCGCTGGACCGGAACCTGGATACTGGCTATGGAACCATTGCTGAGCAGAACCTGGAAGTCAAGCTGCTCTGTACAGTTAAAGGGAACCTGATAATTGCAGGTTGCTTCAAAATTGCCGCCGAGGACGCCGACGCGGCGGTTGTCATCGAAGATTACCTGACCGTTGATGAGGAACTTGATGTTGATGTCCTCACTGCGGTCTGATCCCACGTAATAAACCAGCGCCTTCAGGCGCAGTTTCTGGCCTGGCTGGGCTGCGGATAACCGGTTGGCCGGGGCATCGTCCTTGGTGCTCCAGACCGACAGGCTGGTGGCGTCGACATAGAGTTGGGGATCAGTATCCTGCAGCGGCGTATCATAAGCATACAGGACATTCATGGTAGAACTGGCGCTGTTGTTGGTCTCATCGATCTCGTCCAGCCGGTTGTAAGGGTCGATCATAACAGATACAGTAACCGGGATCGTATCACCCTGAACCATGGCTGAGTAATCGCTGGTTTCCGGCATATAGTACCAAATACGGGCTTCGGCATAGGCTTGGTCAGCCTCGATATATATTGGCACTTCGTCAATGACCCTGCCGTTGATCAGGAAGCGGACAATTGTGCCTCCCGGGCACTGCCCGGCCGCTGAGTTATTGAGAACCCTGGCTTTGAATGTAATTGGATCGCCAGGGTGCGTATTGCCGGGAATATTCAAGCATGTAAGGCCGAGCGCCAGATCAATGCTCCCCGCCGGCGGCGCCTCAACCACCACGACCGACCAGGCGGACAAAGATGGGAATTCCGCACTGCGGACTTCGACGGTATATTGCCCGGGCTGCATTGGCGCCTGGTATGTGCCATCCTCCGATATGCTGCCGGCAAATTCGCTGCTGTTGTCGCCGGCAATAACACGCCAATTCAAAGGCTGGCTTGATGTGCCGCCAACGAAGATTGCGGAAAACGTTGTCTGCTGACCGGGCTGCAGGCTGACTTGAAGCGGTGAAATCTGGATTGCGTCCGGCAGCGGCACACCGGCAACCGTGAAGTGGATTTCGATCCCTCCGGCTGGGGAGCGACCGGCCATATCTTTGATTCCGGCCAAGGTTTTCAGGACGTATTCTCCCGGCAGATAATCTGTTTGCGGCGATACCATGACCTTGCGGCAGTCTGGCAATACGGTCGTACAATTGACCGGGACATCCTGGCCGGATGAATCAGTCACCTTGATATTGCCGGCGACCGTCAGGACATCGACGGGCGAGGTGAAATTGATCGCAAAAGTTTTGTCAGGAAGAACGGCATCCTCATATTCAAGAACCGATATTTGGAATACGGTTGTTGACGATGGCCAGCTGATTATAGGTGTTGGTGTCGGCCGATCAATTATGGGCGTTAGCGTCGGCCGGGGTATGATCGGCGTAGGTGTTGGCGGCCGTGTATAATTACCGCCAAAAGCTGCGACCCGGGGTTTAATGAACAACGATGAACCCATTTGCTGCAGCAGCATCGGAACAGGCGGTATTTGAAAAATCAGGGCGGTCATGATCAGCCAGATGAGCATCAAGAGCAAAGAACGCTTTTTCATTAATTCCACCCCCTGATAAACCCTCTGCACGGTAGATAAACAACAATTGCGGACAGTTGATATACAATTTGAAAAACTAATTAAAATGATTATAGCACCTATACATGACAAGTAAATGGAACATCTGCAAGAAGTACCGAAAGACCATCAGCACCAAGGGAATTACGAGAATATGACTTCACTCCGGCATTTTAACATATAATACGCGCATGGCATTAAAAACAGCAATGATCGCCACGCCGACATCGGCAAAGACGGCTTCCCACATATTGGCCAGGCCCGCCGCGCCCAGGGCCAGGAAAAGGCCTTTGACCAGGAAGGCGAAGAGGATGTTCTGCCAGACGATCATGCGGGTTCTTCGGGCAATCCGGATAGCTCCGGCAACCTTGGAAGGTTCGTCGGTCATGATCACCACATCAGCTGCCTCGACGGCTGCGTCGGAACCAAGCCCGCCCATGGCGATGCCCACATCAGCCCGAGCCAGGACAGGCGCATCATTTATACCGTCGCCGACAAATATTATTTTGCGTCCGGGCGGCTTTTGCGCTTCGAGTTTTTCAAATTCCGCTACCTTCTGCCCGGGCAGCAATTCACTGAGAACTTGATCCAGGCCAAGCTCCCGGCCGATTCTATCACCAGTTGCCTGGCTGTCGCCGGTGAACATCAGGATCCTCTTTATGCCCAGGCTGCGCAGATTTGTTATGGCGGCGGCTGCGTCTTTTTTAATTTGGTCGGAAATAACCATATAGCCCAGGTATTCGCGGTCCGCGGCAACATGGATGACTGTTCCGACCTCGTCAGGTTCATCGAAAAGGATGTTTTCCTGCGCCATCAAACGGGCGTTCCCAGCCATAATCCGGATCCCTCCGACTGTGACTTTCGTGCCCAGACCGGCCGCTTCGTCATATTCCGCCAAAACGGTCTGGTCAATCTTCCGGCCATAAGCATGGAGGATCGACCGGGCAATGGGATGGTTGGAATAGGCTTCCGCATAAGCGGCATATTCCAGCAGCTTCGCTTCGCCGCCAGCATTGACGCTGGATATCCGGGCTACCTCAAATATACCCTTGGTTAATGTGCCGGTCTTGTCAAATACAATCGTATCGGCTGCATTCAGAGCTTCCAGGTAATTGCTTCCTTTGAATAGGATGCCTTGTCTGGCAGCGCCGCCAATTCCGCCGAAAAATCCCAGCGGGATGGAAATAACCAGGGCGCAGGGACAGGAAATCACCAGGAAGACTAACGCCCTTCTGATCCAATCTGCAAAAGTGGCGTCCGGTATCAGCAACGGCGGAATCACCGCCAAAGCCAGGGCGGCAAAAACAACGGCAGGGGAGTAATAGCGGGCAAATTTGGTTATAAAATTTTCAGTCGGCGCTTTTTTGCGGTTCGCATTCTCGACCAGATCGAGAATTTTCGCGACTGTGGAATCGGCGTATTCCCGGGTGACCCGGATCGTAAACGGTCCGTTTTTGTTGATTGAACCGGAATAGACCTCATAGCCGGTCTCGATTTCCCGTGGCAGCGCTTCACCGGTGATGGCCGATGTGTCGAGCTGCGACCGGCCTTCGCTGACTATGCCGTCCAGCGGAATTTTTTCGCCGGGCTTGATGACAATGAAGTCGCCGGTATGGATCTCTTCAGGCCTGACCCGGGTGACTTGGCCGTCACGCATCAGGTTGGCATATTCCGGCCGAATATCGAGCAGGGCTTTAATCGATTTTCTCGACCGGCTGACTGCGAGGTCCTGGAAAAACTCACCCACCTGGTAGAAAAGCATGACCGCGACGCCTTCGGCAAACTGGCCGATGGCGAAAGCGCCGATTGTTGCCACACTCATCAGGAAATGCTCATCGAATACTTTTCCTTGCAGGATCTTTTTTATGGCACTGATGACGACCTCGCCGCCGACTAAAAGATAACTGAGCAGGAACAGACCCAGCTCAATCCAGTCAGTGAACCGGAAAACCAGGGCGACTGTGAAAATGATTAAACCAAGGCTAATGCGAATCATTTTCGGCCCGCTTATCGATGCTGATTCATCTGTATCATAAGCCGGATCAGATATGTCCTCGATTAATCGAACATCAGGTTCAACTGCTGAGGCAGTCTCTGCTGCCAGCCTGAGTATTTCCGGCCAATCTGACGGGTCGAAGACCTCAATCGTCATTTTTTTCGTAATAAAGTTGACTGAAGCTGCTTTAACCCCCCGGATGCGCTGAACCTGCTGTTCAATTTTTATTGCGCAGTTGGCGCAGTCCAGTCCTTCAACAATCATATCCCTCTGGTTTGAGGTTTTCATGTTGCATGCCTCCTCAGCTGACACCGGCTTTTACGGCTCGGTTATATGAATTAAGCCTTGATCAAAAATCAGTTTGACGTGATCATCGGCCAGGGAATAATAGATAGTTTTGCCGTCCCGGCGGTTTTGAACTAATTTGGCTTGCTTGAGGATCCGCAGTTGGTGCGAAATAGCCGACTGGGTCATATTAAGCAGACAGGCGATGTCACAAACGCAGGTTTCCGTTTCGAAAAGGACGGACAGGATCCGGATGCGCGTCGAATCGCCGAATATTTTAAATAATTCGGCCAGATCAAAAAGAGCATCTTCAGCAGGCAACCGGCCCCGGACGCTTTCTACCGTGTTCTCATGGATCGCGGGGGAGTCGCATCGTTCGATAGCATTCTTTTTATTCATCACCGCTGAACCTCACTCCACTAGATTGATCATATGAACATATGATCATATGATCTGCTTAAAGCATATCGGCCCTGGCTGCTTCTGTCAAGTGCTTGAGGATACGAAATAATCTTGAATTCCTATTAATCCTATAGTAAAATGGTAAATATCATATAACACTGTTGTTTCCCGGGTTCGCCACGAAAGGATCGGTGTATTCGATGAAAGTTTCGACGAAAGGCAGATATGCGTTACGCATCATGACGGATCTGGCCCAGCAGAATCCGGAACAATATATCTCTCTCCGATCCATCGCGGACCGTCAGCAGATTTCGATGAAATACCTCGAGGCAATCATGGCTTCGCTGCATGCCGCCGGGTTTGTCTTAAGCCTACGCGGCAAAAACGGCGGCTATAAGCTCGCCCGGAGCACCGGGGAATACACGGTCGGCTCCATTCTCAAGCTAACCGAAGGCAGCCTGGCTCCGGTGACCTGCCTTGAATATAAAACCAACACCTGCAACCGGTCTGACAGCTGCGTCACGCTTCCTATGTGGCGAAAACTGAATCGGCTGATCGATGAATTTTTAGAAGGCATAACTATCGAGGATCTGATAGTCCAGAGCATGGCTTCGAATCCGCGAAATAAGGCAACAGCAGCAGGAAGGGAAAGATTATGAAAATTTATAAAACTATTTCGGATCTGATTGGCAGAACACCCATTCTGGAGCTGGTCAATTACGGAAAGGCAAATCAGCTTGAAGCCAAAATCCTGGCCAAGCTCGACTTTTTTAATCCGGCAGGCAGCGTCAAGGACAGGATTGCCAAGGCGATGATCGATGATGCCGAAGCCAGGGGCCTGCTCAAACCGGGCTCGGTCATTATCGAACCGACCAGCGGCAATACGGGCATCGGCCTTGCTTCGATTGCGGCAGCCAGGGGTTATCGGATCATACTCACCATGCCGGAAACGATGAGTGTCGAGCGCCGAAGCCTATTGAAAGCTTATGGAGCGGAACTCGTTCTCACTGAGGGCGCCAAAGGCATGAAAGGAGCCATCGCCAAAGCGGATGAACTGGCGGCGTCCACTCCGGACAGTTATATTCCCATCCAGTTCACCAACCCGGCAAATCCGGCTGCGCACAAGGCAACCACCGGACCCGAAATCTGGAAGGACACAGGCGGACAGGTGGATCTGTTCGTGGTCGGAGTCGGTACGGGAGGCACCATCAGCGGCGCCGGCGAATATCTGAAAGCTAAAAATCCGGAGATCAGGATCGTCGCGGTCGAACCTGCCGGATCGCCCATTCTATCCAAGGGTATAGCCGGTACGCATAAAATTCAAGGTATCGGCGCCGGCTTCATTCCGGATACGCTGAATACGGCCATTTATGATGAAATCATTGCTGTAGAAAACGAGGATGCTTTTGCAGCGTGCAGAAATCTCGCCAAATCCGAGGGCATACTCGTTGGCATATCATCGGGCGCTGCAGCCTGGGCGGCGGCAGAGCTGGCCAGACGGCCGGAAAACAAAGGCAAAACGATCGTGGTTCTGCTTCCGGACACCGGTGAACGGTATTTGACGACGCCGATGTTTTCGGAACCGGAGGGCTAGCAAATGCCGGATGTTGATAAAAATAAAAAAAGTGAGATCAAAATCAAGATACTGAAGGATGGGCCCTACCTTGTTTCAGGCAGGATTCCCTTATCTGAGATGATCATCATTTCCAGAGGAAATTGCAACGAATACCATCAAGGCCGGAGATTTCCCCTGCAGGAGAAATATTCACTTTGCCGCTGCGGCCAGACGAAAAAATCCCCCTACTGTGACGGATCACATGTTAAAGCCGGCTTCGTCGGCAAGGAGACTGCTTCCCGCGCCGATTATGCTAATCGGGCAGAACTTCTCGAGGGGCCCAACCTGGATCTGCTGGATGATGATCGGTGTGCGTACGTCCGTTTCTGCCAACGAGGCGAAGGGAATGCCTGGGAACTGACCGAAAACTCGAATGATCCAAACCTGAGGCAAGAAGCGATAAAAGCAGCCTGCGAATGTCCGTCCGGACGGCTGGTCGTGCTCGAAAAAGACGGAACCCCGATCGAACCCGATTTTGAACCTTCTATAGAAATTCTGCAGGATAATCCGCTGGACATCAGCGGCCCGATCTATGTCAAAGGTAATATACCGATTGAATCAGAAGACGGTTTTACTTATGAGGTGAGGAATCGCTTGGCTCTTTGCCGGTGCGGCAAATCCTGTAACAAACCTTTTTGCGATGCGAGCCATGTAGCAGCCGAATATCATGACCGTGTATGACCGGCTGACGTCAGGAAACCAGCAGCTGCCTGAGTGCCGCCGGCTTGATAACCTCGATTTTTTCGCGGCTGAGCGCAACGCAGCCTTTGCTTTTCAGATCACCCAGCAAGCGCGAGACGACTTCGCGGGCTGTTCCGAGTTCAAAAGCAATATTCTCGTGGGTGCAGCGGATGGTGCCCGGCTTGCCGTTCGTTTGCTTGAGCAGCCATTGGATCAGCCGGTAATCAGTACGGGNNAGCGTCTGCATGACTCCGGTCATGTGGTCATAAAGCGAAGCGATCAGGAAATTTTTCCAGGCCATTGACTGATCGAGAATAGCATGGTAGATGTCGGCCGGCAGCATGACGATCTGGGCGGGTTCCTCCACCTGGGCCAGGGCGGGAAACTCATCGCCCTTGATCTGGCAGGCTATTGAGACCAGGCAGGTTTCGCCGGGACCGATGCGGTAGAGCGTCATCTCGCGGCCGTTGGGCGAAAGCTTGAAGATCCGCAAGGTTCCTGACAGGAGCAGCGGCACAAAATTGCACTGCTGGTTCTGCTGCAGCAGCATCTGGTCTTTGGGCAGGATGACAGCCTGGCTGCCGGTGAACAAGGATTGGCGGTCTTTTGCGGATAAAGCTGCCAGAACCGGAAAGAGTTCGTCTGTCTTTCGCACCTGATCGGGTGTCAGCATGGGCGTTCCTCCTGGAGACAAACTCGGCAAAGAGCCTTTCTGACCCCATCATACCATGAACCTGTCGGGTTTGTAATCAGAACGCACCGCAGGCAGCTCCAGTCCGCACCAGGAAGAACGCCAGACGCAGCTTAAGTTTTCAATTTGGCTTCAATTTCCTTTTTGAGCGCCTCTTTTGATTTGACGCCAACGCTGTGCAGAATGACTGTTTTGCCGCGGGTCATTACCAGGGTCGGGATGCTCATGACCTGAAACGACGCGGCAACCGACTGCTGTTCATCGACATTCATTTTTCCAACCTTGATTTTTCCGGCCATTTCGTCAGCCAGGGCGTCGATCGCCGGGGCGATCACGCGGCAAGGGCCGCACCAGGATGCCCAAAAATCAATCAGAACCGGTTTGTCCGACTGGATCACTTCGGTCTCGAAATTGTCAGCGGTCAGGGTGATTACGTTTTTACTAGCCATAGTTATCAACTCCATTCTTGTTGTTTGAGCTTGATTATATAGCAAGGATATAACCTTTGCCGTGACCTAGTCACAGATCTTGTTTTTTATCATGTATCCTGTGATACAGTGAGCCTGATTTTCGAACCATATAATTATTATGGTCATATACAAGAAGGGCAACCAGCCAAAGGAGCAGAAAATGAGTAAAAACGTTGTTATTGTCGGGGCGGGCTATGCCGGAATCTTAACAGCAAAAAAACTGGCGCGAAAGATCCGCAAAGCCCGTTTGCAGGACGAAATCAAGATCACGATCATCGACCGCAATCCTTTCCATACCATGCTGACTGAATTGCATGAGGTCGCCGGCGGCCGGGTAGATGAATCGAGCATTAAGATTGGTTTGGACAAGGTTTTCGCCGGCCGCGAGGTCGATGTCAGGATGGATACGGTTCGCGAGATCGATTTTGCCAGGCAGGTTGTCAGAGGCTCTGCTGCTGATTATGACTATGATTATGTCGTCATTGCCGCCGGTTCCAAGCCGACCTTTTTCGGAACCGAAGGCGCCGCGGAGCACGCGTTTCAGCTCTGGTCCTATGACGACGCGGTACAGCTGAAAATCCATATTGAAGACATGTTCCGGAAAGCTTCCCGGGAGACGGACCCGGCGGTCAGGAGGAAGCTGCTGACCTTCTATGTCGTCGGCGCCGGATTCACTGGCGTTGAGATGGCCGGGGAACTGGCGGAATTCAAACACATCCTTTGTGAAAAATTTTCCGTTCCCCTGGATGAAGTCAGAATCATTGATGTTGATATGCTCCAGCGCACCGTGCCGACCCTGTCTGAGAAACAGTCGCTCAAGGTTGCAAAAAGGCTCGAGAAAATGGGTGTTGTCTGCATCCTGGAGACCAATGTCATTAAGATCAGCCAAGACTCGATCGATCTCCAGCAGGGCGATCAGCTGATGCATGATGAAACGGCTACGGTGATCTGGGCGGCAGGCATACAGAGCGCCGACATCACCCGCAGCTGTTCCGAAAAACTCACGGCGCCGGATCTGGGCCGCGGGCGTATCGAAGTCACAGAATATTTAAATTCTCCGTGTGACGACAAAGTTTACATTATCGGCGACAATATGTTTTTTGTTCCTGAAGGGGAGACCCGCCCGGTTTTCCAAATGGTTGAAAATTGCGAGCAGAGTTCGGCTTGCTGCGCCAATAACCTCTTCGCCGTACTCCGGGGTTCCGGCAATCTGGAGAAGTACCGGCCGAAGTTCCATGGCTGCATGGTCAGCATCGGCAGCCGCTATGGCGTTGCCGAAGTCGGCACCGACAAGACTAAGATCAGCCTGGCGTCTTTTTTCGCGATGTTTGTCAAGCACATGATCAACATCGTGTATTACATCCAGGTCCAGGGCTGGAACAAGGTTGTCAGTTATATCAAGCACGAGTTTTTTACCATCCGGCATCAGCGCAGCTTTGTCGGCGGACATTTTTCCAACCGGACGCCCAGTTTTCTGCTCCTGCCGCTGCGGGTTTGGCTGGGTCTGGTCTGGGTCTATGAGGCGGTCATGAAAATCGTCGACGGCTGGTTCGATGAGCCCAAGCTGACTAAATTCTTCAACGACGCCCGATCCTGGTACGACAGCATACTTGGCACGATAACGACCAGCGCCGCCGCCGCTGCGGATACGACCAGCAGCGCAACCGGAAACGCGTCGGAAGGCGCCGGCCAGCTGCTGTTCAATATCCGCATTCTGTTCCTGAGGTTCCAGCTGATTGCCGGCAAAGCCCTGGAAGACAGCACCCTGAATGATATTGCCTTCCGGCTCAATATCCCGTTTGTCGACCGTATGATCGACAAATTCATCTTGCCTTACCCCGGGATGCAGCTGTTTTTCCAGATCGCTATTGTTGTCGCTGAACTGCTGGTCGGCTTTTCGATCATGGGCGGGCTTTTCACCACGCTGGGTTCCGGCGTGTCCTTGATCCTGCAGTTGATGTTTGTTATGACCACCGGTCTCTATCTGGGCACTTTCTGGATGATATTCGCCGCGATAGCCGTGCTGATCGGCGGCGGCCGCACATTCGGCCTGGACTACTATGCGATGCCTGCTTTAAAGAAACTTTGGCAGAAAGTCCGCTGGGCCAGAAAGTGGTATCTCTACCATGATTAAACAAATGTCCGAGCCGGATAATGCCCTCTATCCGTTCGCGGAAGCGCTGCGGCTGACTGCGGCCAGACTGGATGGCGTTCTCAGCCAGTCGCCGCCGGTCATCCGCCCATATACCGCTTACCTGGCCGAAACCAAAGGGAAAATGCTCCGGGCGCAAAGCGTTCTTATCTGCGCTCAGAACCAGGATCAGCAAATTCCGCCGGTTGCCATCGTTTTTGCCGCAGCGGTTGAACTGGTACATCTGGCCACCCTGGTTCATGACGATGTTATGGATCAGGCTGACCTGAGGCGGGGCAAGCCGACCCTGCGCGCGGCGCACGGCAACAAGACCGCGGTCATCTGCGGGGATTACCTCCTGAGCCAGGGGGTCAGGCTGGCGGCATCCGTTCGGGATCCGGCGAATCTGCGGGATATCGGATTCCCGGATTACTTGTCGGAGGTCTGCCTGGGCGAGCTGAACCAGTACCTGAACAACAATAATTTCCAGCTGACGCCGCTGCGCTATTTTCGCATTATCAAAGGCAAAACGGCCGCGCTGTTTGAAGCGTCATTTCTGGCCGGGGCCGTCGCCGGCGGCGAACCGGCGGAATTCTGGAGCCTCTATCGCCGCCTGGGGCACTACATCGGCATGATTTACCAGCTGATCGACGATTGCCTGGATTTTGAATCGGATACTGCGTACACCGGCAAGAGCGTGCAATCGGATTATGAGCAGAATGTGATCACCCTGCCGCTGATTTTTACCCTGAAATCGGATCCGGCGCTGCGGGATCAAATTATATCCGCGCATGCGGCAGGGAGGAAACTGCCCCGGCCGGCAATCAACCAAGCGGTCCGCAGTCGGCAGGGATTAGCGCAAACGCGCCTGGTCGCCGCCCGGTACGGCGAGAAGGCCAGGTCGGTTTTACGCCAGATACCGGCTTCGGAATCCAAGCGCAATGACCTGCAGGTTCTGCTTGCAAGAGCCCTGCACCAGTCCTGACAGTAGCGGGAGGCGAATCATGGCCGCATCGGTCAAACGGTTTTTACAATATTCCGAGATCAAGACGAAAATCACCTCGGTTTCCGCCTTCGTTCTATGCCTGGCCTATTTTCTGATGCGCGGATTGACGATACGCTGGTTGCCGACAGCAGTGTTCTTCCTGGGCATGCTGGTTTTTGACCTGGCGACGACGACAATCAACAACTATATTGACAGCCGGACAGACGACACCGTTCTTCCGTTCAACCGGCGTACCGCGCTGGTGTTGACGGTTATACTGCTGACGGCAGCGGTTGGGCTGGGTATCTGGCTGGTCGTGCTGAGCGATCTCTTCGTCCTGGTTCTCGGCGGCTGCTGCTTTGTCTGCGGCGTCTTCTACACCTACGGCCCGGTCCCGATCTCACGGCTGCCGCTGGGCGAAATACTTTCCGGCCTTTTCTACGGTTTTTTCATTCCCTGGATCTTCTTCTACATCAACCTGGCTCCGGCCGATTTCATGCAATGGCAGCTTCAAGGCAATCAAATCGGCCTGCTGATCCAGGTTCCGAATTTTCTCAGCCTGGTCCTGCTTGCCGTCGCACCGTTCTGCTGCACAGCCAACATCATGCTGGCCAACAACATCTGTGATCTCGAGAAGGACCTGCGGCAAGGCCGGAGAACCCTGCCCAGCTATATCGGCCCAAGATACGGCCTGCATCTTTTCACGACCCTCGCCCTGCTGCCATATCTGACCCTGCCGATTCTGGCCCTGGCTGGCTGGGCCCGGCCGATTGTCCTGCTGGCCGCCGTTTCAGCGGTTCCGGTCATCAAGAACATCGTGCTGTTTTACCGCAAGCAGGATAAGCGGGAAACGTTTCCGCTATCCCTGCAGAACTACCTGCTGACCGTCCTGTCCTTTGGCCTGGTTATGGTCCTGGGCATCTGGATCTAGGAATGAATAATGGACAATACTGTCGGGAAACGGCTCTGGTGGCCGGCTTGACTCTAGATAGATCATCGGATCCATAGAAAAGTGATATTATCATATCAGAGGAGGAATTTTCATGAAAAGAGTTTTGACGCTTATGCTTGCCGCCCTGCTGGTTTTCGGGCTGACAGCTTGCGCAGGCACGCCGACGACAACCGTTCAACCCGAGGCAACTGTTAAAACCGGATTCGGCGTTGTCTTCAGCAACTCCAATTCCAAGGATCCCGCGGATGGCGAGGATGGGACAATTGACACGCAAGCGTACGCGGCCGCAGTCATGGTCGACAAGGACGGCAAGATCGTCAAGTGCGTCATCGATGCCATGCAGTCCAAGTTCACCTTTACCGCCGAGAGCGAAATCAAAACTGATGCCGGCACCGTATTCAAGACCAAGACCCAGCTTGGCGATGCCTATGGCATGAAGGGCACATCAGGCATAACCAAAGAGTGGTACGAACAGGCAGCGGCCTTTGCGGCTTATGCGGTCGGCAAAACAGCCGCGCAGATCGAGGGTATTGCCGTCGCTGACGGCATAGCCACCGATCCAGACCTGACGTCTTCGGTGACGGTCCATATCGCGCCTTTCCAGAATTCCGTGCTCAAGGCGCTTGCCAACGCCAAAGATCTGGGCGCCAAAGCCACGGATAAACTCGGCCTGGCCATTGAAGGCACCGCGGCCCAGACCGTCCAGAAAGCGACCGATGACGGCCCCGCCACCGCTGTCGCCTATAATTACTATGCTGCTGTAACCTTCGACGCCGCCGGTAAAATCACATCCTGCATCATCGACGCTTCCCAGGCCAAATTTGCCGTCGAAAACGGCAAAATCGCCACGGCGCTCGACGCGGAAATCAAGACCAAGAACGAACTCGGCGACGCGTATGGCATGAAAAACGCATCAACGATCAAAAAAGAATGGTATGAGCAGGCAGCGGCCTTTGCCGCCTACGCGGTGGGCAAGACGGCGGCCGACATCAAGGGCATCGCCCTGAGCGAAGGCAAACCGGCTGACGCGGATCTGGCCTCGTCGGTCACCGTTCATGTCACCAGCTTTATCAACATCATCGATATGGCCGCGGCAACTGCTAAATAAACCGACTTTAAACGATCGAGCGAGGAAGTCAGGCTGTTCCTGACCGGAACAGCCTGATTCCATCCAGGAGCATGATGTGATCAGAAAAAATAACACAATCAAACTGGCTTTGCCGCTGGCTCTGGCGTTGTTGCTGGCCATCGGGCTGTCTGCCTGCGGCCTGGCGGCCGGTACGGAAACCACCGTTATAAATTCCGGCGGACAGAAGAAATTCGAAGCTGAATTTATCGACCTGTTTGATACGCTGACCCAGATGGTCGGATACGCTGATAACAAAGACGATTTTTCTGTTGTTGCAAACGCGGTCCGGGACGATCTGAAGATTTATCACCAGCTGTATGACATCTATCATTCCTATCCGGGAGTGACCAACCTCAGGGACATCAACGAGCAAGCCGGCCAGGGGCCGGTTGTTGTGGACCCAAAAATCATCAAATTATTGAAATATGGCCAGGAAATTCATACTCTTACCGGCAGCAGGGTCAATATTGCCATGGGATCGGTTCTCAGGATCTGGCACGATTATCGTGAACAAGGAATGGAAAATCCGGAAAGCGCCGCCGTACCGGACCGGGAAGAACTGGAGGCGGCTGCGCGGCACACGGATATCAGGGATATGATCATCGACGAAACCCATTCGACAGTTGAGTTAAGAGATCCGGAAATGTCGCTCGATGTCGGTGCTATCGCCAAGGGATTTGCTGCGGAAATGGCCGCCCAGGCAGCGATGGCGCGCGGAGTCGGGCACCTTTTGCTCTCTGTCGGCGGCAATGTGCGCGCGATTGGCTTTCGTAACCAGTTGAACGAGTTGTGGCGGGCGGGAATAGAAAATCCCGATACTGCCGCGAGCGAATACCTCGCTATCGTCAGTATCCACGATCTATCTGTTGTAACCAGCGGCGTCTATGAACGTTATTACGAAGTGAACGGCATCCGGTATCACCATATTATTGATCCGGAGACTTTATTCCCGGGAAATCGTTTCCTGTCGGTCACGATTCTGACTGAGGATTCCGGTTTGGCCGACGCTTTATCCACCGCGCTTTTCAATATGAGTTATGAAGATGGGCTGACCTTGATCGCCAGTCTGGAAGATACCTACGCCTTGTGGTGTTTCCCGGACGGCAGCCTGAAGGAGAGCCCCGGATTCAGCGCCTTTATTCAATAATTTGGACTGGACGGTGCGGTCCGGTCTGTGTTGCATCGTTCACAAAACATTCACAAATAAAGCGGACTTATGTTCTTGACTTTGCCATGTGCGAGAGTATAATTTAAAGTGAAAGTCAAAGAAAGTCAAAGTCAAATAAAACAGACGTTGACAATGAAAAGGAGGCTGAACATTATGGGAAAATATGTAGGAATTGATCTAGGTACGACCAACTCGGTTGTTGCGGTTATGGACGGAGGCAAACCGGTCGTTGTCGTTAACGCCGAAGGCGGCAGGACGACTCCGTCCGTCGTCGCTTTCACGAATAAAGGCGAACGGCTGGTCGGCCAGGTCGCCCGCCGGCAAGCGGCCTTGAATCCGGAGAAAACATTGTATTCCGTCAAACGCTTTATCGGTCGCCGCTTTTCCGAAGTTGCCGACGAAAGGAAGCTGGTTCCCTATAAAGTTGTTCCGGGGCCTAACGACACCGTGCGTTTCGATATCAGCGGCAAATTGTACGCGCCGGAAGAGATTTCTTCGGCAATCCTGCGCAGCCTGGTCGACGATGCTTCGAAATTCCTCGGCGAGAAGATCACCGACGCTATCATCACAGTGCCGGCTTATTTCAATGATGCCCAGCGGCAAGCGACCAAAGACGCCGGGCAGATTGCCGGACTGAATGTTTTGCGGATCATCAACGAACCGACGGCGGCGGC
>DOFA01000124.1 GCA_003532195.1 Clostridiales bacterium | reverse complement strand
ACTTCTTGCCGATGATTGATTCTGTGTGCGCAAGCGTGTCAAATATTTCCTTTTCAATGTCTGCACTGATCTTCTCACCATCGTCATAGTAACGGGTGCAGGCTTCGGTTGTAATGGTGAACCCGCGGGGCACCGGCAGTCCCAGTCCGGTCATCTCGGCCAGATTGGCGCCTTTGCCGCCGAGCAGGTTGCGCATCCCAGCGTTACCCTCGGCAAACATGTATACATACTTGGTCATGGTTCGTCCTCCTCTTGACATCTGAAAGGTATCTGAATCAGGTAATTCGGTCGTAAAAAAATGAATACACTCTATTTCGTCGTACTCAATTGTCCAAATATTTTAACACATTCCTATAGACTTGTATAGACCGGACATTTCAGAACGCAAAACGGCCAGAAAAATAATTTTCAAGTTCATCAATCGGAATACGGACCTGCGCCATGCTGTCACGCTCCCGGACGGTGACACATTGATCGTCCGCTGTCTGGAAGTCGTAAGTAACGCAGTAAGGTGTTCCGATTTCATCCTGCCGGCGATATCGTTTGCCGATTGACTGGCGGTCGTCGAATTCGCAGGACCATTTTTTTGACAGGGCATGATAAACAGGTTCGGCTGCTTCACTGAGCTTGGCAGACAAGGGCAGGACCGCAATCTTGACCGGAGCCAGAGCGGGTGAAAAGCGAAGAACCGTACGGATATCTCCAGGTGCAATTTCCTCCTCGTCGTAGGCACTGCACAAAAATGCCAATGCGACCCGGTCTGCGCCGAGTGACGGCTCGACAACATATGGGACGTACTTCGAATTGGTCGCCGGATCGAAATAGGAGAGGTCCTCGCGCGCATGTTCCATGTGCTGTTTCAAATCATAGTCGGTTCGGTCGGCAATGCCCCATAATTCGCCCCAGCCAAACGGGAACTCGAATTCAAAGTCTGTCGTTGCCTTGGAATAGAACGAGAGTTCTTCCGCCGTATGGTCACGCAAACGAAGTTCCGATTCCTTGATGCCCAAGTCGAGCAGCCACTGATGGCAAAAGCTGCGCCAATAGGCAAACCATTCCAGATCGGTTCCTGGTTCACAGAAAAATTCAAGTTCCATCTGCTCGAACTCGCGGGTCCGGAACGTGAAATTGCCCGGTGTGATCTCATTGCGGAACGCCTTGCCGATCTGGCAGATGCCAAACGGAATCTTGCGGCGGGTTGTCCGCTGGACATTCTTGAAGTTGACGAAGATTCCCTGGGCGGTCTCGGGCCTCAAATAAAGCTCAGCTTTGCTGTCTTCAGTCACGCCCTGGAAAGTCTTGAACATCAGGTTGAACTTGCGGACATCCGTAAACTCGTGGCCGCCGCAATCCGGGCAGGGGATGTTTTCAGACCGGATATAACCGACCAGCTGGTCGTTGTCCCAACCATCGACGCGCATTTCGATCGCGTTCGTCAGGTTGTAGTCCTCAATGAGCTTGTCCGCACGATGGCGGGACTTGCATTGTTTGCAGTCGATAAGCGGATCGGAAAAACCACCGACATGACCAGATGCCACCCAGACCTGCGGATTCATGAGGATCGCACAATCCACCCCGACGTTGTAAGGGTTTTCCTGTACGAACTTCTGCCACCAGGCTGCCTTGACGTTGTTTTTCAAAAGAACGCCGAGCGGACCGTAATCCCAGCTGTTGGCGAGTCCGCCATAAATCTCGGAACCGGGAAAAATGAATCCGCGGTTGCGCGCCAAGGCGACAATTTTATCCATGGTCTTATCGACGGTCATCAGGCATTTTCCTCGCTTTCGCTGTCCTCTTTCTCTGATACGGCCATAAAATCTGCCGCTTCGGCATCCATTTCATCTGATTCCATTGATACAGGTTTTTCAGCATCGATTTGATCCTGGTCTTCTTCTTCCAGGTCTTCCACTGATTCCGGTGCCATGGCGCGTTCAAGCACTTCGGTCTGGAACAGGTCGGCGTCCGGCTCATCGATCATGATCAGGTCATCAGAAACGGCGTCGACAGATTCGCGAATTGCATCCGCAAGACTGGCCTGGTCAGCAGCCGTTCGGGCGGCCAGGCGGGCGGCTTCGATTTCAGGCCGCAGGGGGATGAAAACGGTTCTGATGCCCTTGATGCCGCGGAACTTGTCGAGGGCCAGTTCTTCACAGGCAACGGTCACCAGGTTCGGTGAGTCGGAATCGACCATCTGCCGTGCTCCATCAACAAGCTGACGGGCTCTCTTGGCAACCAGGATTGCCAGAGTATAGCGGTTTTCCGCCTTGGGAAGCAAATTTTCCATTTTGGGATAAACAAGCATTTTAGTCCTCCTATTGTTATCCGGCAGTCACCGACTGTTTTCCGGCTGGCTCTCTTACTGGATCTGATTGGCGCTCTTGCAGCTATAAGGCCAGCACCTGGTCTTCGATACCCTTCATGTTCTTGTACCGGCAGCGTTCCGCCTCGATAATTCCGAGAATGCGGCGGGCTGCCGTATCCAGATCATCATTGACGACCACATACTGGAACAGGCTGCATTGCCTGATTTCGTCACGTGCTTTTTTCATGCGCAGCTCCATGACTGTCTCGTCTTCGGTTCCCCGTTTCATCAGTCGGCGTCGCAGTTCACTATATGAAGGCGGCATCAGGAACACGGTGATGACCCCGGGATAATTTTCCATGACAGACAGGGATCCGGGTACCGTAATGTCCATCACGACATCGATCCCCTGTTCGACCATCCTGGCCAACGGCGTTCTGGGGGTTCCATAGTCATTGCCGCAGTAACTGTCATGCTCAAGGATCTCACCTGAAGCCAGCATCTGCTCAAATGCTTCTTTGCTGCGAAAGTAATAGGAGACGCCTTCGATTTCGTCTCGCCGCGGATTGCGGGTCGTCACGGATATCGAATGTGCCACACAAGGATCAATCTCCCGGATCTTGCGGATCATGGTCCCCTTGCCCACACCGGATGGTCCTGACACGCAGATCAACAACCCTTTTCTAGGCGGACACACGACTGTGTCTGTCGTCATGAGCCCTCCTCCTGCAAAGACTTTTCCAGTTCCTCGACTGGCAGGGCTGAAAGCACGAGATGGTCGCTGTCCATGATCAGGACAGCACGGGTCTTTTTGCCTGATGTCGCGTCAATCAAAGTCGCGCGGTCGCGGGCATCCGCGATCAGACGGCGCACCGGTGCTGATTCGGGGCTGACAACCGCAATCACGCGCGGTGCTGCGACCAGGTTGCCGTAGCCGATACGGAGAAATGTCACCATGAATTCACCTTGTAAAATCACCTTTCGGTCTTCTTATTCCAGATTCTGGACCTGTTCACGTATCTTCTCAAGCTCGCTCTTCAAAAACACGACTCGATCCGTCAATTGCAGATCATTGGCTTTCGACCCGATCGTATTGATCTCCCGGTTGATTTCCTGAACCAGGAAATCAAGCTTCTTGCCGACCGGATCCGGTTCGGCCAGAATGGATAGAAACGATTCCAGATGGCTCTTGAGCCTGACAAGTTCTTCGTCTATCGAACACTTGTCCGCATACAGGGCGATCTCGGCAGCAAGGCGCTGCTCATCGACCAGAGCGGATGCACGGTCGCCAAGCAGTTCTGTGATCCTGATCTGCAGTCGTTCGCGATACAAAACAGGAACTTCCGGTGCACGGACAGCAATATTGAGCCGTTCTGCCTCGATCCGTTCGATTCTTGAGACCATGTCGGCTGCCAACCGGCTGCCCTCTTCCGCCCGCATCACAGTCAGGTTGTCAAGTGCCTTCTGCATGGCGGTCTCCAACAAATGCCATGTTTCTTCCGGGTCCACCTGCGCTGCTTCTACGCGAAGCACATCGTTGAACCGCACAATCGTCGACGCGCTCGGCCGTTCCAACGAACCGGCTGCCCCCGCAACCTGGCGCAGCGCATCTGCATATGCCTTAGCCAGCCCCAGGTCACAATTGACCTGATAGGCCTGAGCCCGGTTGTCTGCATAAGCAATGGATACTTCGATCTTGCCGCGGGCCAGTCGGTTCGTCACCAGGTCGCGGACCTTGCCTTCAAGTGCGTTCAGGACGCGGGGAAGGCGGATCTGGACATCGCAGTAGCGGTTGTTGATGGATTTGATCTCGACCGTCACCCGGCGGTCATCCGTTGCAAATTCACCTCGGCCGTAACCGGTCATGCTGTTCGGCATCGCTTCCATCCTCTCCTGCTGCAGTCACGGTTCAGAGTCCAATCGGCACCTGATTGCGCTGCAGTTTATTGATTATATATCATGTCTGGTTGGCGCGCAACTGGCGAAATCATGTTTTGCCTTAGAGCCGCAACGGTTTGAAGCCAAGATAATCCGCTGATGCAAGCCGGTATTGAACGTTTTCGAATGTTCCCTGATAACAACTGCCGGCTGCCTCGCCATGGACATGACCGTAGACACACAAATCTGCCTGATGCTCCGTCATAAGACTGGTCAGGCTGTTCATGGACCTGTTTCGCCCGATCGGCGGGTAATGAAGAAAGACCAGCAGTCGGTCGCCCGGTTCCCTGATGCGTTCTGCCGCTTCCAGGCTCAGCCGCAGGCGCCCGGTTTCCCGTTCGAAGATCTTGCGGTCAGCTGGGCTGAAATCAGGATCGTCCGGCAGGATCCAGCCGCGCGTGCCGCAGATAACCCGGCAATCTTCAAGCAGAATCCCGTTATTGCGCAGGAAGGATAAGGTTGTCAGCTGCTCGCTGCGGCAGAACTGCTCCATTTTTGCCAGCGATGACCACCAGTAATCATGATTGCCGCGGGACAGGATTTTCCGGCCGGGCAGCCGGTCGATGAACTGCAGGTCGGGCAGGGCGTCCTGCAGCTGCATAGCCCAGGAGATGTCGCCGGGAATCAGCACGGTGTCGCCGTCGGCTACCAACTGCCGCCAGTTTTCCTCGAGCCGGCTGACGTGGTCCTGCCAGCGGAAACCAAAGATGTCCATCGGTTTATCGACGCCAAATCCCAGATGGGGATCGGCAAGGGCAAAGAGCGTCATGTCATGCCTCCGGATGAAAATATTTGTAAACGGCTGCCGCGGCCGGTTCAGGCAGTCCCTTAACAGCAGCAAGTTCGGCCAGGCTGGCTTCGCTGACTTTTTTAATCGTCAGAAAATTGCTCAGAAGCAGGCGCCGCCGGGCGGGACCTACTCCGGGGATCCCTTCCAGAGAAAAGCGGGTGTGCCGTTTTTTCTGGAGTTTTTCCCGGTACTGGCCGGCAAAGCGATGCGCCTCGTCCTGAACAGCGGTCAAAAGCCGCAGCAGCAGCAGCTGGCGCTGCGGCAGCAGCGGATCGTCCGCCGCCCCCGCCCCGGCAGACGACAGCGGTTCAGCCAGCGGCAGCCCCTGGGTCAGATCCGCGCGCAAGCCTGTGCGCAAGCCTGCGGTTTCGCTGATGCCGCCGGTATCCCGGCGCAGTTCGATCACCTGCCCGTCCGGCAGAACCAGGCCGCGCGTTCGATGCCGGCTGTCCTTGACCATGCCGGCTACCGGCAGGTCGAGCCCATTCTCTATAAAAACCTGACGGACCGCAGCGACTTGGCCGCCGCCCCCGTCAACCAGGATCAGGTCCGGCCGGGTGCCGAATTCATGATCTTCCAGGCGGCGCAGCCGGCGGCGCAAAGTTTCGCGCATGGCCGCGCAGTCGTCGGACCCGTCGTGCTGATCCAGCTTGAATTGCCGGTATTGCTGGCGCAGCGGCCTGCCGTCCTGGAAAACGATCAGGCTGGCGGCACGGTCTTCGCCGCCGGTATGGGAGATATCATACGCCTCGATGCGATGGATCGGCTGGTCCGGACGAATCAAACCGGACAGCAGCCGCAGGGCTTCCTCCTGGGCGGTCTGGCCGCTGCCGCCCAGAAGGGTGTGGCGGCGCAAAGCCTCCGCGGCATTGGTTTTTGCCATCTGCAGCAGCTGAAAGCCCGCTCCGCGAGCAGGATTATGCAAAACGCAGCGCCCCTGGCGCAGATGGCGCATATACGCCGTCAAAGCCTCCTGATCCGGCAATCTGGCCGGAATCAATATCTCCGGCGGCTGCAGCGCGCAGTCCGGATAGTGCTGTGTGATAAACGCGGCGAGTACCTCCTCGTCCGGCAGGTCACGTTCCGGCCAGAAACAGGATACGGCTGCCACCAGGCGGCCCCGGCGGATTTCCAGCTTCTGCAGGCAGATTTCGCTGCCATTCCGGGCGATGCCGATGACATCCTTGTCTTCCGGTTTATTGCTGACGACTTTCTGCCGGTTCATCAGGTTTTCCAGCGCCTGGATCCGGTCGCGCAGCAAAGCCGCAGCCTCAAAGCGCAGTTGTTCGGAAGCCAGGTTCATATCGGACCGCAAATCATCGAGCAGGCTGTCATACCGGCCTTCCAGAAAACGGCAGATCCGTTCCATGACCGCCCGGTAGGCATCGGCCGGAACATCGCCCCGGCAGGGGCCGATGCAGCGGCCGATATGATAATTGAGGCAAGGCCGCTCCCGGCCGATGTCCCGGGGCAGGACCCGGCGGCAGCTTTTCAGCGGGAAGATCGCCTGCAGGGCGGTCAGGGCATGATAAACGTCGCCGGACAAATAGGGGCCATAATAGCGCGCGCCCAGCTGCCGGTCATCGCCGATGCGGAAAGCCTTCAGCAGCCGGGGATAGGTTTCATGGAGCGTAACCTTGATATAAGGGTAGTCCTTGTCGTCGCGCAGCAGAATATTGTAGAACGGCTGGTGCTTCTTGATCAGCGTCGATTCCAGGACCAGCGCTTCCAATTCATTGCTGCAAATGATAGTCGAAAAATCAGCGATTCGGGCGATCATGGCCAAGACCTTGGGCGACCCTTGCGGGCTGGGCGTAAAATAATTGCGCAGGCGGTTATGCAGGTTAATGGCTTTGCCGACATATATAACAGAACCCGCGGCATCTTTCATCAGATAAACACCCGGGTTCTGGGAAACAAGATCCAATCTTGCGTCGAGCTGGCTATTCATGCCGTTCCTGTTTTTCCAGGGCCATCGGTCAGATTTCCGGATGGGCCAGATAGTCGGCGACCGCTTCCAGCGCTTCGCTCTCATCGCTGCCGTCGGCTGTGATCAGCAGCTCCATGTTGTTCTCGATGCCCAGCGACATCACGCCGAGCAGGCTTTTGGCATTGGCGCGGCGCTCGCCTCTGGAGAGCCAGAGGCTGGAGCGGAAAGTTGAAGCCTTTTGAATGAGCACAGCCACTGCTTTCATATGCAGGGTTTCATCACAACTAAACTGTACAGTTTTAGTAACCATCATTTATCCTCCCCCAAACTGTTCGCAAATTCCCGGATATAGAAAAATGAGAAGCAAAATCAGGTGTCCATCATGTATTCAGTATAGTTTTTATCCAGGTCATTTGTCAATATGACTGAATAACAGATCAGTCTGTTGTCATTATATACAATTTATCAACTTAAGCCATTTATATTTTTAAACATAATGATAGCATCCTCCCGATTATTGGCATAATATTCCTTGCGCTGGCCGATCGGTTGGAAACCAACCGATTCATAAAGACCGCGGGCGGCCTGATTGCCGGCACGAACCTCCAGAACCAGGCCGGAAAGATGCTCCGCGGCAGCCAGGCTGATCATGGCCAGCAGCAGCCGGCGCCCGATGCCCCGGCGCCGCCAGGCCGGATGAACCGCCAGGTTGGTGACCTGCCCTTCATCCAGAACCGACCAGTAAGCAACATATCCCGCCAGAAAGCCGTCCGGCGCTTCCGCCACCAGGCAGCGGGCTGCCGGATTGTCAGCCAATTCCTGCCGCAGCGACTGTTCGCTCCAGGGCATGGCAAAGCAGGTTTGCTCCAGTAAAACCAACCCTGCCAGATCGGCGAGGTTCGCCCGGCGAATGGTGCAGGTTTCGCCCGGAAGTTTGGCAGATCCGGCTTGTTCAGTCATGCCGCCCAGCCTGCGTCTGAGTTTGAGTCTGCGTCTGCGTCTGCGCCGTTCCGGTCTGGCAGCGTTCGGCCTGAGTCCGGGCCAGGTACCGGGGTTCCAGCTGCTGCGGCGCGCCGGCGTCGCCGGCAGCCAGACGCAGCGCGGCAATCTCGGCAATCGCGGCCGCCCGCGGCCAGGACAGGCTGGCAGGCGCCTGCCAAACAGGCTGATTCAGGGCTGATACGCGGTCCGATTTAATAATCTCCGGATAAAAGCCGACTGCGATGATTCCCCGTCCGGCTTCTCCGACGGGCTGGCCGGCAGCCTGGCAGTCATCCAGGCTGGCAATCGCAGCGAAAAAATCGCCGGCCAGCCAGTTGGCTTCTGGAATCAGCTGCCGGCCGCCCATCCAGGCGGCGGCATAGACACGGCTGTTCCGGGCGTCGATCATCGGGCAGGTCAGCAGGTCCTGGCAGGCGGCATACGGCCACGCTATCGCCTCTAATGACGATACGCCGATTGCCGGGCGTCCGGCGGCATACGCCATCGCCTTGACGGCGCTGACCCCGATCCGGATACCCGTGAAGGATCCTGGGCCGATCGAGCAGGCATAGGCGTCCACATCACCGATTTGCAGCGCACAGTCCTGAAGCAGGTCTTGAATCAAGGGCATCAGGGTCACGGAATGCGGCCTGGCGGTCCGCTGCGAGGTTTCGGCGAGCAGGCCGCCCTCGCGCCAGAGAGCGGCGCTGACAACCGGCCCTGATGTGTCGCAGGCCAGAATCAACATGTAAAATCCCTCCCCGAAGCAGATGACAGCCGGACGGCCAGCTGAGCCAGCCGTTCGGGGCAGCCGGGCCAGAACAGCTCAATCAGCNNGCCGCCGCTCCGGCTGGTCCGGGCTGGTTTGCCGGAGGCAGATCCGCAGCGTCCGCTCCGGCAGCAGGTCGGCAATCAGGCTGCCCCACTCGACGGCGCAGACGCCGCCGGTGGTGAAATATTCATCCAGGCCGGCCAGGCAAAAATCGGCGCTGCCGGCCAGGCGGTAAGCGTCAAAGTGGTAAAGCGCCAGTCCGCCGGCGCCGGCCGGGTGCTCCATCAGCAAGATAAACGTCGGGCTGGCCACCGGTCCCTGGCAGTTCAGTCCGGCCGCCAGTCCGCGCGTCAAAACGGTTTTTCCCGCGCCCAGATCGCCGTCCAGGCTCAGCACATCGTCAGCCTGGAGCAAACCGGCCAGAAATTCGCCGAAACCGGCCGTCTCGTCGGCGCTTTCGCTGCGCAGAACCATCTCGCCGGGCTTTTCGGGCTTCCAGGCGGCAAGCCGGGGCAACATCAGCTGGGTCCCTTTTCGCCGGCAGCCTGATAGACCAGCCGCCCCTGGCTGAAAACCAGGCGAACCTGGCTGCGGAAATCCAGAGGATGCCCGCTGAACAAAACCAGATCGGCCTGCTTCCCGGGTTCCAGGCTGCCCAGCTGGTCGGCGGCGTCGCAAAGCCGGGCGGCGGTGATGGTGATCGCCTCCAGTGCTTTCTGCTCCGGCAGGCCGGCCCGTGCGGCCACAGCGGCGCTAACCGGCAGGTACTGAATCGGGATCACCGGATGGTCGGTCATGATCGCCACTGGTATCCCGGCGGCATCTAAAATCCGCGGGTTGCTGATGCTGGACCGGTTCAGTTCCGGTTTGCTGCGGTCGGACAGCAGCGGTCCGGTGATGACGCCTTCCAGTCGGCCCAGGCCCGGCTGTCCGCAGCCATGGCCCGCGGCGCGGCCAGCCCGGTATTCCCGGGCGATCAGGTCGGCGATCAGATAGCCTTCCGTACAATGATCCAGCGTGTAGCGCAGTCCGAATTCATTGGCGATGCGGATGGCGGTCAGAATATCGTCGGTCCGGTGGGCATGGATTTTCAGGATCAGCTCGCCGCGCAGAACCGGAAGCAAGGCTTCCCAGCGGTAATCGGGCTCCGGAACGGGTGTTTGTTCCGCGGCCGGCCCGGCTGCCCGGCGTTCCTTTTCTTGCCGGTAATGACTGGCCTTGGCCAGGGAATCGCGCAGGATCGCCGCCGTGGCCATCCGTGTATAGGGGGTTTTGTCCTTGCGACCATAAAAGCGCTTGGGATTTTCACCCAGCGCCGCCTTCATCGCCGCCGACGGACGGATAGCCATCGAATCGACGGTGCGCCCGGTGGTCCGCAGCAAAGCGAACCGGCCGGCCAGCACGTTGACGCTGCCGGGTCCGGTCATGACACCGGTAACGCCATGTTCCAGCGCTTCCACAAAACAGCGGTCGTCCTGGAAAACACCGTCCAGTGCCCGCAGGTTCGGCGTGACCGGATCGGTCGCTTCATTGCCGTCGTCGCCTTCAGCGGTCAGGCCGTCGTCAAAAAGCCCGACATGGCAGTGGGCGTCGATCATGCCGGGCATCAGCCAGCCGCCCGTGGCGTCAAAAGTCAGGATATCCTTACCCGCCAGCAGGTTTTCCGGGGGCATCCCGGCTCCGGCTGCGCTGATCAGGGGCGGGGCCGNNATTCATAATCTTCCCCGTTCATGGTCAGCACCCGGGCGTTTTTAATCAAAATCACCGAAATCACCTCATTGTCCTGCCGGTGCTGCCGAAAAGCAAAAACGGGCAGGGCCACTTTCTGTCCCTGTCCCGTTCCGGCTATAGGCAGCAACCCGGTTAACAGCTTAACGCTTGGAGAACTGGGACGCTTTACGGGCTTTCTTGAGGCCGTATTTTTTTCTTTCCTTCATCCGGGAATCACGGGTCAGGAAGCCGGCTTTTTTCAAAGTTGCCTTAAAGGCTTCTTCGTCAGCCTTGACCAGCGCGCGCGACAGGCCATGGCGGATGGCTCCGGCCTGGCCGGACAAGCCGCCGCCGAGAACTTTGCAAATAATGTCGAAACGCTCTTCGGTCGCCGTGGCGACGAGGGGCTGGCGGATAATCAGCTTCAGGGTTTCCATCCCGAAATAATCGTCCAGGGACTTGTCGTTGATCGTAATCTGGCCTTTGCCAGGGTAAATGCGGACGCAGGCGACCGCGTTCTTGCGGCGTCCGGTACCGTANNAGAATGTTTTAACAGCTTTTTTCGTAACCATATCCTGGTGATCCTCCCCTCATCAAATCGAGATCTTCAGTATTTCGGGCTTCTGGGCAGCTTGCTCGTGATCGGGTCCGGCATAGACCTTGAGTTTCTTGAACATGGCCCGGCCCAGCGCATTTTTGGGCAGCATGCCTTTGATCGCCAGTTCAAAGACCTTCTCCGGCTTTTTCTGCATCATATCCCGATACTTGATCTCTTTGAGTCCGCCAGGGTACTGAGAATGATACCGATACAGTTTCTGATCGAGTTTCTTGCCGGTCAGGACGATTTTTTCGGCATTAATGACGATCACATAATCTCCGACATCCAAAAAGGGCGAATACTCCGGCTTGTTCTTGCCTCTGAGAATTTTCGCCACTTCGCTGGCCAGGCGGCCCAGCACCAGTCCGTCGGCGTCAACAACAAACCACTTTTTCTGAATATCCGCGGGCTTAGCCACATACGTGCTCATTTGTCAGCTTACCTCCAACCTGTTTGTTGCAGCCGACCAACGGCTGCGCAAATGCTCCCTTATTTTAGTCAGCCTACGGGCCGCTGTCAAGCGATATTTTTAATTTAGACGCCTGAATCACACAATTTCTTGAATTTTCGCCGTTTTTCTCCGAAGTGACCTGTCAGCCCGGGACGCCCAGGTGCAGTCACGCGGCAGCCCGGGGACAACCCGGGTTTCAGCCCAGGGTTCAGCCCGGGCATGAAAAAGCATTTACCGGCGTCCCGACCTGTGATAAAATGATTCTCTGTGTACCCGTGTTCTAAGCGGCCAAGGAGATTGACGATGATCAACGGAGCCCATCAGCATGTTTAATGTCAAAGTCGACACCATCCGCGAGCGTACGACCAACGGTCCGACCTACATGAAAGGCCGCCAATATTATCGCCAGGGACAAGTCCGGCATCTGACTTATGATCAGGAAAAGGGCATCATCCTGGCTCAGGTCGAAGGCACCCGCACCTATAGCGTCCGGATTATCCTGAACGGCAAAGGCGAACTGCATGATGCGACTTGCACCTGCAGCGCCTTCGCGGCTTATTGGGGTTTGTGCCGCCATATCGCCGCGACGCTGCTTTATTGCGTGGATGCTTTCGGGCAGCAAAAGACGCATATCCTCTCTGCCGAATCGACTGCCTCACGGACCGACAGCGCGGCAAAAAGCCCGGATCCGGCAGCGGCCGCAGCCGGGGGCGCGAACGCCGGCATAATGGCGAATGCCGCCGGCGGCAATACCGGACCGCTTTCTGATACCGGAGACAGCATTGTCCGGCAGCAGCTGAGTGCCCGGCAGCAAGCCCAGCGGCGCAGCCGCAGCAAAACGCGGGATTTTCTGGCCCGCATGGATCATGTCGCCCGCCTGACCGAGGTAACCGGCAAAAGGCCGGTTCGCCTCCAGGTCACCCTTTATTGCTCACCGGCCTCCTGTGCCCTGCCCTGGCTGAGTTTTGCCATCGGCGAGAACCAGCTTTATCCGGTGAGCAATGTCGAGCAATTCGCTGAAGCCATATCCCGCGACCTGCCCCTGGAGCTGGACAAAGACTTTATCCTGAATCCGCTGCAGCACGCTTTTCTGCCTCAGGACCAGCCGCTGGTCGCCATGCTTCAGGACGCCTTTGAGAATGATTACAAAGCGGTGTTCGGCACCTCGCACGCCTCCAGCCGCGATCGTTTCTTCACGCTGAACGCCAGCCGTTTCGCCAGCGTCCTGATCATGGCCGGAACCTTGTCCGACTGCGGCTGGCAGTTCTTAAACGATACCGGGCGGCAGGCGGTGCGCATCCGGCAGGCCCAGCTGCCGATCAGCCTGCACCTGACCTGTGAAGCCGGGCCGGAAGAGCCCTGCGTCCGCGCCTATCGCCTGGAGCTGCGCTGTGACCAGAGCCTGCAGCAAATGACCGCCTCGCGCAACATCTATCTGGTCGGCGATGTCTTCTACCTGCCGCCGCATGACAGCCTGCGCCTGATCGAACCGATCCTTTCGACCTTCAACACCCCGGGGCTGCGCCAGCTGACCTTGAATCGCGATGAAGTCATGTACCTGATCAGCGACATCCGGCAGAAACTGCAGCCGGTCTGCCCGGTGATCCTGGACAGCCGGCTGGCCGCCCGGGTCATCGACACGCCGCTGCAGCCGGCCGTCGAACTGGATTACGGCGATACCGGCCTGCGGGCCGCGGTCGCGTTCCGGTACGGATCTCTGGTCATCAATCCGCTGACGCCGCCGCAGCCGGAAACCGGAGACGACTCCGAATACCTGGTCGTGCGGGACAGGTTCCGGGAAGACGAACTGCTGCAGCTGCTGATTCATTCCGGTTTTGTCCGGCAGGGCCTGACTTACCGGCTGAGTGATTCTGACGACCTGTATGTTTTTCTGACAGATACCGTGACCCGGTTATCCGGGCTGGCGGAGGTCCGGATGTCTGCGGCAGCCCGCCGGCTGCGGGTCCTGCCGCCGCCCGATATCAAGCTCCACCTGCAGTTGTCCGACAATCAGGACGCCCTGGTTCTGCGTCAGGATTTCCCGGGATTTCCCGAGGCGGAACGGCAGGCCTATCTCCAGGCTTTGCGTGAAAAACGGCCCTTTCTCCGCTTGGCCGACGGTTCTTTTCTCCAGGTTCGCCAGAGTTACCGGGACGTTCTCCTGCAGCTGACCGATCTGCTCCAGCTCTGGGGCATTACACCTGGTTCGGCGGTCGGCTCCCTGCCGCGCTATCGGGCGCTGGCCCTGGAAAACCTGCTGGCCGGCGCCACAGCCTGTGAACTGCTCAATGCCGACGAAGAGGTCCGCGACATGATCCGCCAACTGCGCGAGCCTGGTTCCCTGTCATTCCGTCTGCCCTCATCTTTGCGCGGCAAATTGCGGCCTTACCAGCGAACCGGTTTTCAATGGCTCTGCACGCTGGATTATTATGGCCTGGGCGGTATTCTCGCCGATGACATGGGTCTGGGCAAGACCTTGCAGACCATCGCCTATGTTTCGCAGGTCTGGCAGCAGCGGAAAAAGCCTTCGCTGATCATTGCCCCGACCAGCCTGGTCTACAACTGGCAGAGCGAATTTGAGAAATTCGCCCCGCGCTTGCCGGTTCTGGTCCTCGACGGCAACCGGCAACAGCGGGCCATCCGTCTCGGTGATATCAGCGGCCACGCCTGCCTGATCACCTCCTATTCTTTGCTGCGCCGCGATATCGATGAAATCAGCGCTTTTTCTTTTGCCAGCTGTTTCCTTGACGAGGCGCAGAACATCAAGAATCCGGAGACCCTGAACGCCCGCTCGGTGAAACAGGTGCGCGCCGACCGCTGCTTCGCGCTCACCGGCACGCCGATCGAGAACTCGCTGACCGAACTCTGGTCGATTTTTGATTTCATTCTGCCCGGGTACCTTTACAGCCAGAAAACGTTCCAGGCCGTTTACGAACTGCCGATTGTCCGTGAGGGCAATAAAAAGGTCCTCGATTCCCTGCATCAGCAGATTGTCCCGTTCATCCTGCGCCGGATGAAAAAGGATGTTCTGCGGGAGTTGCCGGACAAGATCGAAACCCGGACCATCTGCGACATGACCGATGAACAGCGGCAGACCTATGATTCTTTTTTGCATCGTTCGCGCACCGATATGGAGAAAGAGGTTTCCCGGAACGGTTACGCCCGCAGCCAGATTTTCATTCTTGCCCTGCTGACCCGCCTGCGCCAGATCTGCTGTCACCCAGCCCTCTTCATCAAGGATTTCCAGGGCGACAGCGGTAAAATGCAGCTGCTTGAGGAATTGCTGGCCGACAGCTTTTCCGCCGGCCATCGGGTTCTGGTCTTCTCGCAATTCACCAGCATGCTGGAGCTGATCCGGAAGAGTCAACTGGCCCAGGGACGAATCCCGTTCCTGATCGACGGCCAGGTCCCGGCCGAAGAGCGCCTGCTCCAGGTCCAGCGCTTTAATCAGGGCGAAGGCCAGCTGTTCCTGGTCTCCCTGCGCGCCGGCGGCACCGGCCTCAACCTGACTGGCGCCGACACCGTGATCCATTTTGATCCCTGGTGGAACCCCGCTGTCGAAGAGCAGGCTACCGACCGCGCCTACCGGATCGGCCAGGAGAATGTCGTTCAGGTTTTCAAACTCTATACGCGCCATTCCATCGAAGAAAAGATCTATCATCTGCAAAGGAAAAAACAGAATCTAATCGATTCCATTATCACGCCCGGGCAGAATTTTCTCTCTAAAATGACGATCGAGGAAGTGCGCAGTCTATTTGAAACTTGATTTGGCGCGACAAAATTTTCATATATTTGTCATTATGCCAGAAGCCATCTGGTTTCATTTATATAATTTGTCCAATACAGTTATTGACCCCGGTTCAGCCAACAGCTAAAATGAGATTTAGAATCGATAAAATACACGAAAAGTGTATCACCAGACCGACATNNTTGCCCGGCTGCTTCAGTCCTGCGCCGGTAAAGTCTGCCTGGTCACCACCGACGGCGACCGGCTGATCGTCAACAGCCTGCTGACATCAGCCATTGGCCTGGCCTCGATTTTCACGGTGGCGCAATCTCAGGAAATATCGGTCGAATGCGAAAAACCTGAAGATCAAAAGCAGATTGAACAGTTTGCGGCCGTTTCCCAGGCGGCCGGCTGACCCGGAACGGCCGGCCTGGCCCCGCTTATTTATGAAAAATGATTATGACTTGACGCAGGACTTTCTCAGCCAGATCCAGGTCAATGTCCAGGCTTGGGGATTTTTGACTGTTTATCCCGGCTGGCAAGACCTGGATTATGTTCCGAGCTGCAATAAATTCTATTTTATTCGCGGCGGTCAAGGCTACTTGAAAATTGCCGGCCGGGATTATGATCCGCAGCCCGGCGAATGGTACTGGATGCCCCGCGGCGTCCGGCAGTCATACGCGTCTTTAGGCGACAACCGCCTGACGAAATACTGGTGCCACTTCACCGCCACCATCGGCGATACGGATCTGGCCCAGCTTCTCGACATCCCCGACAAGGTCATTCCGGCGGACTCGGAGCAACTGGCCGGCCGATTTGCCGCGCTGATCGAGGCTTGCGACAGCCGCCGGCTGTCCTCGGTCCTCCGGATCAAATCAATCCTGCTCAGTCTGATCGCCGATTACCTGGAATTGGCCGGGATTAATCATCTGCGTTTGCCCTCACCGGCTGTCAACAGCAAATTGCAGGAGGTCGTGCATCATATCGAGCAGCATCTGGACACCGATCTGCCGGTCGCCGATCTGGCCCGGATCGTCCATCTGCATCCCAGCTATTTCAGCCGGGTTTTTCGCAGCCAGCTGGGGCAGCCGCCGGTTCAGTACATCAATCAGCGGCGGATAGCCCGAGCCAGCCATCTGGTATTAACTTCCGAGGAACCGCTGGCGGAAATTGCCCGCCTGGTCGGCATTCACGATATCTGTTATTTCTCCCGGCTGTTCCGGGAATTGACTGGCTATGCGCCGTCCGAATACCGCAAGCTGAGCCGCAGCCAAGACAGGCCGGCAGACAGATAGACAGATAGACAGATAGACAAGCCGACAGCTGCCGCCAGCCAGAGTGCCTGCAGATCCGGACCGGACCGGTTCCGGACCGGTTAACGTAAAGTTACAGGTACATATTTCGCCAGTTTTCCGGGAACCAGCCGGATTTCCAGGCGGGCAAACCGCTGCAGGCCGTTTTCCAGCGGCATCTCCGGCCAGCGGTCGCCGATCAGCGGCTGGGCATAGCGGAGAAAATCATCTGTGACATCCAGCCGGTCAGCTGAAATCCAATGCGCCGGCAAAAAACGTTCCGAGTTGGCTACAGTCCTCAGGCTGACCTGGTCATAGCGCACCCGGTAACCGGATCCCGGCTCCCTCAGGATCGTAGCCATCCAGCCGGTCCCGGCCTGGCCGGATATCTCGACGGCATGAGCGCCGACCGCATAGGCCTCTTCGATATCGACAACCGACCGGTAGGCGGACGTCGAGCGCTGCAGAACGCCCGGCACCTGGCCGGTCGCCTGGCCGCGGGCTTTCAGGCCGGCCTGGTTCAGGTGGTTGACCACGGCCTGGGCGGCGGTCTGACGGCTGGCGCCATATTCGATATGGCCGAAGCCATCGCGGGCGGCGCCGATATGGCCGACATCAAAACCTTCATTGACGACAACGATGCAGCGGCCGGAGCGCTGCAGTTCCCGGTTGACATTTTCCGTCAGGCTTTCCAGATTATGGCCAGATTCGGCAAAATATAGCTGCAGGGGCATGCGGCGCTCCGGGTCGGCGAGCCGGGCCGCGGCGGTTATGAAGCCCGAGCGGCGGCCCATCGCCTGCCAGACCGAGACGCACTCCGAGACGAACATGCCGCGGCTTTCCTCTTCAGTGTTCTGGATGATGCTCGCCCAGTAGCGCGCCGCGCTGCCATAGCCGGGTGTGTGGTCGATAATCGTAAAGGCCTCGTCGCCCAGATCATTGTCGATGGTCTTCGGCACGCCGGTAACCACCAGGTCCAGGCCGCGTTCGTGAGCCAGGCGGGACACTTTATCGGCGGTATCCATGGAGTCGTTGCCGCCGATATAGAAAAAGAAGCCGATATCGTGGGCGCGCAGGACTTCCACAATCCGCTCGAAATCCTCATCCTGACCGGCGCCCAGCTTGTAGCGGCAGGTGCCGATCGCCCCGGAAGCCGGGGTCTGGCGCAGGCGGGCCAATTCCGCCGGATCCTGGGTATCCAGGTCGATCAGCTCTTCTTTAAGAATCCCCTCCACCCCATGCCAGGCTGCGAAAATCCGGGCAATCCGTTCCGGGTAATCACGGCAGCGGTCGATGACACCGGCCAGCGAGGCATTGATCACCGGCGAGGGTCCCCCGCCTAAAGCCACCAAGGCATTTTTTCTTTCCATGTCCGTCCTCCTGATCTGGTGCAAAACGCTCCGTTCATGCGGCGGTCCGCAAACCTCCCTCATTATATCAGAATGATTCGCGGCGGCGCCAGAAAAAAATCGGATCAACTGTGGTTTGTCATAAATTGGGGTCTGCCACTAATTCGGTCTGCCGGTCCGAGCTGAAACATGGTATGCTTGCCTTAAACCAGTCCGAAAGCGGGGAATGATCATGGCGCCTGTTCTTCTAATACATCCGGCCGATAATGTCCAGGTCGTCCTTGACCGACCGGAAAACGGCGTTCCGGTGGGCCACAAGATCGCCCGGCAGGCCATCCCGGCCGGCAGCCCGGTCATCAAATACGGCGACCCGATCGGCATCGCCAGACAGGATATTGCCGACGGAGAGTGGGTGCACACCCATAACCTCCGCTCCGGCTTGTCCGCGGCGTATGAGTCGGCGCCAACCCTGGCCGGCCGGTTTGAGCAGCCCCGCCAGCCAGCTGACGCGGATTCCGGAGATAAGGCCGCAGCAAGTTTCGACGGTTACTTGCGCCGCGACGGCCAGGTCGGTATCCGCAACGAAATCTGGATTATCCCGACGGTCGGCTGCGTCAACCATACGGCCGAAAAGCTCGCCGCGTTGGGTCAGGCCCGCCTGGCGGCCGGCGCCTGGAACGGCGTCGACGGCGTGTATTGTTTCCCGCATCCGTATGGCTGCTCCCAGTTGGGCGCCGATCACGCCCAAACCCGGCGCATACTCGCCGATCTCATTGGCCATCCGAATGCCGGCGGCGTGCTGGTGCTGGGCCTGGGCTGCGAAAACAACCAGATTTCCGGGCTGCAGGAGGAACTGGGGTCCTGGGATCCTGACCGGGTGGCCTTCCTGGCTGCCCAGGACGTCCCGGATGAACTGGGCGCCGGCATAGTCCTGCTCGAACGCTTAGCCGCTCATTGCGCGTCGTCCGGGCGGCAATCCTGCCCCTGGAGCAGCCTGGTCATCGGCTTGAAATGCGGCGCTTCTGACGCTTTCTCCGGCTTGACCGCCAATCCGCTGCTCGGCCGGCTGACTGACCGGCTGGCCGGAGCCGGCGCGCGTGTACTGCTGACAGAGGTTCCGGAAATGTTCGGCGCCGAACACCTGCTGCTCGGCCGGGCCGCCAGCCCGGAGATCCACAGCCGGCTGGACCGCCTCTTCCGGGATTTCCGCGATTATTACACCCGTCACGGCCAGCCGGTTGACGAAAATCCTTCGCCGGGCAACAAGGCCGGCGGCATTACAACCCTGGCCGAGAAATCGCTTGGCTGCACCCAAAAGGCCGGTCAGGCCACTGTTGAAGATGTCATCCGCTACGGGGGCCGTGTGCGCCGCCCGGGGCTGACCATCCTGGAAGGACCCGGCAACGACCCGGTCGCCTGCACCGCCTTGGCAGCCGCCGGCGCGCAGTTGATCCTGTTCACAACCGGCCGGGGCAATCCGCTGGGCGGACCGGTGCCGACGCTGAAAATATCGTCAAATCAGCAGCTGGCCGACCGCAAGCCGCACTGGATCGACCTGGACGCCGGGCCGGCTTTGCTTGGCCAATCCGCGCGGGATCAGCTGGATCAGGAGCTCCTCCGGCTGGTCCTGGCGGTCGCCGGCGGCCAAAGCCAAACCCGCAGCGAAATTAACGGCTACCGGGAGATTGCGATTTTCAAAGACGGCGTCACTTTGTAATTAGCCAGGGCGGGTCCAGCATGATATAATCCTGTCTTTGACAGTTGGGAAGTAAGAAAAGCTCGAAGATGCCTGCAAACAGGGGCTCTTCGAGCTTATGACAAGAAGCTTGTACTGCGTAATGTTTAGCTATTTCTTGGTTTTACGATAAATATTTCTAATTTCTTTATGAGTAATAAGCTGGAAATCAGTTCTGAACCCNNAAGCCATCACCCTTTAGCTCCAGGAAATTCATCTCTCTCAGGCCCTGGATTATATCCCGACAGGTATATTTTTCATCTAATCTCTGCTCCAGGAGTCTGAAAATAATCAGAGCGATGAAGCAAGTCATAAAATGGGCCTGGATACGGTCATCCCGGCTCAGGAAGACCGGCCTTGCCTTGAATTCGCTTTTCATGATCCGAAAACACTCTTCTATCTCCCAGCGCCTCTGGTTAATTTTAATAATATCTGTACTGTTGCCATCCAAATTGGTGCAAACAGCATAGAATCCATCGTATATCTCTTCTTGTGCGATGCGATTCTCATCCAGGTAATACTTGCTTCTGTCAGCTATTTCGCCGTCTTTTGTCACTCCGGTCTTCTTGATAAAGCGCTTGTAGTCATTTTGTCCATGCTGATCAATTTTAGCCGATGCATTGTCGATCGACCTTGCTGCCTGGTTTATCTGCTCGGTTCTTATTTTTCGCTGATAGTTTTTGTGTTTGATGGAATAGGTAACGATAAGCTTTTGCTCAAGCCC